>JAGLBH010000140.1:0-3968 GCA_018260285.1 Arthrobacter sp.
ACACGGGCTGCACGTAGAGAATGCCGTTGCCCACGGGCAGGGAGAGCATGTTCCCCTTGATGACCTCGGAGGCGCCCGTGCTCAGCAGGTTGAGCTCCTTGCCGACCGTCGGATCAGAGGTGAACTTCGTCTGCGCCTGGCCGGGCCCCGGCACCACCGTGTCCCGAGGGAGCTCCAGGAGCGTCAGCTTGCCGTAGTCCGGGCTCACCTGGCCCTTGACGCTGCCCGCATCGCCGTTGGCGGAGAGGAAGCCGTACATGACGTCTCGCTGCTGCCCGGTCTGGACGTTCTTCGAGATGAACGGGCTGGTCAGGGCGAACGAGGCGCTCTTCTCCCCCGGCAGGCGGAGGCTCATGTAGTACGGGGGCTGCAGGATCTGCGCGGAGGCGGTGGGGTCGTTCGGGACAACCCAGGCGTCGTCGTTCGTGAAGAGGCGCCCGGCGTCCGTCACGTGGTAGCGGCCGAGCATCTCGCGCTGCACCTTGAACTGGTCCTGCGGGTAGCGCACATGGGACAGGAGCTCGGCGCTCATCTCAGAGCGATCCTTGACCGTGCCCGGGTAGATCGACTTCCAGGCGCGCAGCAGGGGGTCTTCGTCCCACGTGTAGAGGGTCACCGAGCCGTCATAGGCGTCCACGGTCGCCTTGACCGAGTTGCGCATGTAGTTGGCCCGCTGAGAGGGCAGCGCCTGGCGTGCGCCGGAGGCCGTGTTCTTGTCCGCAGTGGCGGAGCCCAGCTGGACGGGGGTCGAGTACGGGTATTTGTCCGACGTCGTGTACGCGTCCACAATCCACATGATGCGCCCGTCCACCACGGCGGGGTAGGCGGTCTTGTCCACCGTGAGATAGGGGGCGACGGCGGAGACCCTGTCCCGGGGATCCCGCTGATAGAGGATCTGGGACTCGCTGTGGATGCCGTTGGAGAGGAGGATGTTCGCGGAGCCGAACTTGAGCGCATAGGCCAGCCGGGTGACGGGGTTCGCGAGCGAGGGGCCGCCGTTGCCGGTGAACGTCGTCTTGGACTCGGCCGAGGCCTGGTCCGTGTTCTGGGGCCGGTCGATCTCCTGGGGGTCAGATCCCTGGGGCGCGCCCACAATGGAGTAGTCCGGGGACTTCTCCCCGAAGTACACGCGAGGCTCGTAGGAGCCGTCGTTGCCCAGTGCCCCGGTGGAGGGAATGCCGGACTGCATGAAGACCGGCTTGCCGTCCGACCCCACCGTGGAGCCGTACGCGGCCACCACACCATAGCCGTGCGTGTAGACGAGGTGACGGTTGAACCAGGAGTCCGGCGCGCCCTCCACGTTGAGCTCGCGCACGGCGATGACCGTGTCCTGCGTGGTCCCGTCCAGGGTGTAGCGGTCCACGTTGAGCTGCTCGGGGAACTGGTAGTACTGCCGGTACTGCTGGAGCTGGGCGAACGCGTTGGAGACCACGTTCGGATCCAGCAGGCGCACGTTCTTGAGCGAGGCGGCGTCCGTGCTCAGGGCAGAGGCGCTGGCCTTCGTCGTGGCGTCGTACTGCTTGACCTCGATGCGGTCCAGGCCGTAGGCGGCCCGCGTCGCGTCGATGTTGTGCTTGATGAACTCGGCCTCTTTGGACTGGGCGCTCGGCGTCACGACGAAGCGCTGGACGCCCCAGGGGAACACCACTCCGCCGAGGAAGCCCACGACGGTGAGCGTTGCGATCCCGGCCACGGGAAGCTTCCAGCGGTGGGTGCGGACCGCGGCGAAGAAGAGCACCGCCACCGCGAGGCACGCGAAGGCCAGGATGGCGCTCATGGGGATCTTCGCGTTGACGTCCGTGAAGAGCGCGCCGGCCCAGGAGCCGTTCGGCTCCGTCATGATCCAGTACCGCTGCATCCAGAAGCGGAGTCCGACGACGGCGAGCAGGGCCGCCGCGGCGAGCGTCATCTGCCCGCGAGCGCGCCGAGAGACGAAGACCCGCTCCGCACGGAAGGCCACATGCCCCATGAGGTAGTGGAAGAGGGCGGTGAGCGCGAGAATGACCGCGGCGATGCTCAGTGCCAGCGAGACGAGCACGTTGAGCGCAGGCAGCACCATGACGTAGAAGGAGATGTCCTGCTGGAAGACCGGGTCCGACGCGCCGAAGGACTGCGGGGCCAGGGCGAGGGCGAAGGTCTGCCAGGACGCGGCCGCCGTCGTCGCGCTCATGACGCCCAGAAGGGCCGGGAAGCCCCAGATGATTCCGCGGGCCCCGCGGGTCAGAGCCTCCTGATAGGGGCGCAGCGCCGGGGTGGAGTACTCGGAGGGTCCGGCGGCGAAGAGCGAGCGGAGCACGAGGTGCACCGGAAGCGAGACGACGAGGAAGACCGCCGCGAAGGTCCCCCCCCTGCAGAGCAGAGAGCGGAGGAACACGCTCTGGAAGCCCAGCTGGGAGAACCACAGCAGGTCCGTGTACTGGGAGAGGAGGAGCTGGCCGACCGCGAGCAGCCCCACGGCCCAGACAGCCGCCCTGACAAGCCGAGGCCTGGGCTGACGCGGGGGTCGCGGGCTCGCGGTGGATCCAGAGGGGTGCGGGTCGGGCTGCGGTGCGGAAGCGCGGGCGCTCATACTGTCCTTGCGTCAGAAGCGGTTCACGAGGGTGAGGAGCTGACAGCCGTGCTCGGTGTCAGCACATCATCTGCCTATTCTCCCCGAAATCATGTGCACGCGCGAAATGCGTCCGAGCTGCTCTGCGGGGTGGCTCCCCGCCCGATCGCCGAGACGCTCGAGTAGGCCTCCTCCAGGGTGCTCACGCGGATGACCGTGAGCCCGTCCGGGACGTGGCCGACCACCTCGCCGCAGTTGTCCGCGGGGGCCAGGAAGTACTCGGCCCCGCTCTTGCGGGCGCCGATCATCTTCTGCTGGATCCCGCCGATCGGCCCCACCCGTCCTGCGGCGTCGATCGTTCCGGTGCCCGCGAAGGACTTGCCGCCCGTGAGGTCCCCCGGCTCGAGCTCGTCGATGATCCCCAGGGAGAACATGAGGCCCGCGCTCGGGCCGCCCACGCCCTGGAGGTGGAAGGCCGGGGTGAAGGGGAAGTCGTACTTGGGCGTGAGGACGACGCCGAGGAGCCAGGCGTCGTCCTTCTTCTGCGGGGTGATCCCCACCGTTCTCTCCGTGCCGTCCCTCCGAACCCTCACGGTGACCGGGGCGCCGCTGCGCTGGGCCACAAGCGCCCTGAGGCCTGCGGCGTCGCGCGCCTGCTGGCCGTTGACGGAGAGAATGATGTCATCCGGCATGAGGAGCCCGTCGGAGGGACCCTGGACGGTGACGGACTGCACGGCGAGCTCGGAGGTGAAGATGAAGCCCTGGTGGGTGAGCGCCGCGGCGATGGCAGCAGACTGGGAGGCCGTCATCTCCAGCTGGTTGGACTGCGTCACCTGCTCCCGTGTCGTCTCCGGAGGGTAGACCTCCTGCTCAGGGAGAATGCGAGAGGTGCCGGACGCCCAGGCCTTGACGAGGTCGAACCCTGTGACCGGCGATCCCGGTCCGCCGAGCAGGGAGACCGTGGTCATTCTCAGCTCCCCCTGAGCCGGGTAGGTGTGCTGGCCGGGGATCTCGATGATCCTCTGGCCGCTGACCTCGCCGAGCACGTTGTACGTGGGGCCCGGCGACTCGATGACATAGGGGTAGGGCACGAGCGCTCCCGCGCTCGCCACCCCGGCGACCGTCCCCCATCCGAGCACGCGCCTCCAGCGCCTGCCCTTCGGACGAGGGCTCGCGCTGTGCGACCCGGACAGCGCTCTGGCGAAGGCCCCAGAGGAGACGCGGGAAAACTGCGGGGTCTCAGACATGTGGACACTTTATCGCGCCCGTGGGCCTCTCGGGGCTCAGCGACAGTGCGCTCTCTGGGGATTCTCAGAGCGCCGTCGTAGCCTGGAAGCCAAGAAGAGACACAGACCGACGGATAGGGAACACACGTGAATGACCAGCCTCGCCCGTGGGACGCCTTCGGAGACGACTCCTC
>JAGLBH010000140.1:3978-4651 GCA_018260285.1 Arthrobacter sp.
GCGACCTTGACCCGGAGCTGGCGGCCCGCATCGGCCTCCCCGCTGACCCGGCAGCGCTCCGCTCGATGATGAGCCAGGCCCAGTCCATGTTCGCGAGCGCGAGCAACCCGGAGGCCGCCTGGGACCGGGCCCGGGAGGCAGCGCGCCAGGCCGCCTCGGAGAACTCCGGCATCGTCAGCGAGAAGGAGACGGCCGCCGTCCGAGAGGCCTTCAACATCGGCACGCTCTGGCTCAACGAGGTCACCGAGTTCGAGGCGCCCCCCGTGTCTCCGCGCACCTACACGCCGCGCCAGTGGGTCGAGGCGTCCTTCTCCTCCTTCCGCGAGATGACCGAGCCGATCGCCGACTCCGTGACGGCGGCCATGACCCAGGCCCTCCAGCAGCAGGTGCCGGAGGAGATGAAGGCGGCCATCGGCTCCGCCCAGTCCGTGCTCTCCGGCGCGGGCCAGACGCTCTTCGCCCTGCAGCTCGCCCAGGGCATCGGAAGCCTTGCGCACGGGGTGCTCTCCTCGAGCGACATCGGCGTGCCTCTCGT
Organism: Arthrobacter sp.; assembly: GCA_018260285.1. Classification (GTDB taxonomy): domain Bacteria; phylum Actinomycetota; class Actinomycetes; order Actinomycetales; family Micrococcaceae; genus Falsarthrobacter. Next base: position 4,514 of record JAGLBH010000140.1, read on the forward strand.
CAAGGGCAGCCTGGGACTCGTCCCCGCCAACATCCCGGCCTTCGCCGAGGGGCTCGAGGTGAGCGACGACCAGGTGCGCATCTACCTGGCGCTGCGGGAGGAGGCGCATGCACGCCTCTTCGCCCGAGCCCCGTGGCT
>JAGLBH010000141.1:0-2184 GCA_018260285.1 Arthrobacter sp.
CAAGCGCTACCTGGCCCTGGCCGCGGCCGAGCCGAAGCAGATCACGCCGACCTCCTACGAGGTCACCCTCCGCGAGGGCGCGAAGTTCCACAACGGGGATCCCGTCACGGCGGACGACGTCGTCTTCTCCTTCGAGCGCATCATCGCCCCGGACAGCAAGTCCCTCTTCAAGGGATTCGTCCCCTTCATCAAGTCGGTGACGAAGAAGGACGACAAGACGGTCGCCTTCGAGCTCAAGCATCCGTTCGCCCTCTTCGCAGACCGCCTGAGCGTCGTGAAGATCGTCCCGAAGAAGGTCGTCGAGGCCGGCCTGGAGCAGTTCGACGCCAACCCGATCGGCTCCGGCCCGTACAAGTTCGTCTCCGCGACGAAGGACGACAAGATCGTCTTCACCAAGTTCGCCGACTACAACGGCCCGATGAAGGCGAAGGTCGACGACATGACCTGGCTGCTGCTCTCGGATGCCGCCGCCCGCGTCAACGCCGTCGACACCGGCCGCGTTCAGGCCATCGAGGACGTGCCCTATGTCGACGTCGAGCGCCTGAGCAAGTCCGCGAAGGTCGAGGCCGTCCAGTCCTTCGGTCTGCTGTTCCTCATGTTCAACTGCGAGCAGAAGCCCTTCAACGACAAGCGAGTCCGCCAGGCGCTGCACTACGGCATCGACAAGGAGAGCGTCATCAAGAAGGCCCTCTTCGGCAACGCCGCCCCGGCCACGGGGTCCGTCCACAAGGAGCACCCGAACTACCACCCGGCCAAGACCGCGTACACCTACGACGCAGCCAAGGCCGAGGCCCTCCTCAAGGAGGCCGGCGTGGACAAGCTCGAGTTCGAGCTGCTGACCACGGACACCTCCTGGGTCAAGGACCTCGCTCCCCTGCTCATCGAGTCCTGGAACAAGATCCCCGGGGTCAAGGTGACGCTCAAGAACCTCCAGTCCGGCGCGCTGTACAACGACAACGTCAACCCGGGCAAGTTCAGCGTCGTCGCCGCACCGGGCGATCCCTCGGTGTTCTCCAACGACCTCGACCTGCTCCTGTCCTGGTTCTACCGCGGCGAGGTCTGGCCGAAGGGCCGCTACCGCTGGTCCGGCACGGACGCCTACAAGACCGTCCAGACCAAGCTCGACGAGGCCGCCTCCGCCTCCGATCCGGCAGCCGCCCAGAAGGCGTGGAACGAGATCGTGGACATCATCTCCGATGAGGTCCCGCTCTACCCGCTCTTCCACCGCAAGCTGCCCACCGCGTGGAAGGACGACAAGCTGGAGAACTTCCAGCCGCTGCCCACGACGGGCCTGTCCTTCGTGGACGTGGGACGCAAGTAGTCCCACGCTCGCCGTGCAGGGCGCGACGGCGCCCCGTCCCGCCCTGCACGGCGCACCTCTCGCTCACACCTCTCTCCTCACCCGTCCATCCGCACACCACTGACTTCCGGAGCAGGCCACCGTGGCAAACATCCTCAGACTGCTCGGCCGGCGTCTGGCCGCACTGCCCTTCATGATTCTCGGGGTCACCCTCCTCGTCTTCCTCATCCTCCAATTCGCCCCCGGCGACCAAGCCTCGACGGCCCTCGGCGAGGGCGCGAGCGAAGAGGCCAAGCAGGCCTACCGCGAGGAGCGAGGGCTCAACGACCCGATCCTCGTCCAGTACGGCGCCTTCCTCTGGAGGCTGCTCCACTTCGACCTCGGCATGACGACTCCTCCGGCCAAGCCCATCACGGGCATCATCGCCGAGGCCTTCCCCCTCACCCTCCAGCTGACCTTCTGGGGCGTGCTCATCGCCGTCGTCCTCTCGCTGACCCTCGGCGTGACGGCAGCCCTGCACCGCGACCGCTGGCCGGACCAGCTCATCCGCGTCTTCTCCGTGGCGGCCGTGGCAACCCCCTCTTTCTGGCTCGGCATCCTCCTCATCCAGTGGCTCTCGATCGGGGCGGGCGCGTTCCCCTCGGGCGGCTTCGTGCCGTTCAGCGAGGACCCGGCGGGTTACTTCTCCTCCATGGCTCTGCCCGCGCTGGCCCTGTCTGTGCCGGTGAGCGCCTCCCTCATCCGCGTCGTCCGCACGTCGATGGTCGAGGAGATGGACCGCGACTACGTCCGCACGGCCATCGGCAACGGCGTGCCCCGCGGCGAGGTCATCCGTCGCAACGTCCTGCGCAACGCCCTCATCACGCCGGTCACCGTGCTCGGCC
>JAGLBH010000141.1:2194-4578 GCA_018260285.1 Arthrobacter sp.
GCTCGGCGGAGCTGTGGTCATCGAGATGATCTTCTCGCTCCCCGGCATGGGGCAGCTCATTCTCAACGGCATCACGAATAACGACATCAACGTGGTCCAGGGCGTCACCCTGACGATCTCCCTGACGTTCGTGCTGGTCAACATCGCCGTTGACCTCCTCTACCTCCTCATCAACCCTCGACTCCGGACGGTGTGACCATGCGCTACGGACTCGCAGACCGACTCAGCCGCCCGGGCATTGCCTTCAAGGCACTCCCCCCGCTCTCCAAAGCCGCCCTGGCCTTCCTGGTCCTCATCTCGATCGCGGCCCTCTTCGCACCCGTGCTCGCTCCGCATGATCCGCTGGCCTCCGGCTCCCCGGCCCAGCCGCCGAGCGCAGAGCACCCGTTCGGAACAGACCGCCTCGGCAGGGACATCCTCTCCCGCCTGCTCTTCGGGGCCAAGACCTCTCTCGTCATCGGCCTCGGCTCCGTGGCCCTCGCGCTCGCGGTGGGCTCGATCATCGGGGCCTTCGCCGCGACGAGCCGGAAGGCCTGGGACGAGGCGACGATGCGGGTCATGGACGTCATCATGGCCTTCCCGGGCATCGCGCTCGCCGCAGTCCTCCTGGCCACGATGGGGAACACCGTGCCCGTCATCATCACGACGATCGGCGTCATCTACGTGCCGCAGCTGGCCCGAGTGGTGCGTGCGAACGTGCTCTCGCAGTGGAACGAGGACTACGTCCGGGCCGAGCGGGTCCTCGGCGCCGGCCGCGTGCACATCCTCCTGCGCCACATCGTGCGCAACACGGCGGCCCCCGTCCTCGTCTTCGCCACGGTCATGGTCGCCGATGCGATCATCCTCGAGGCCTCCCTCTCCTTCCTGGGCGCGGGCATCCAGGACCCAGCGCCCAGCTGGGGAAACGTCATCTCCTACGGCCGCACCATCGTGCTCTCCGGGGCATGGTGGGCTACGACCTTCGCTGGTCTGGTCATCCTTCTGACCGTGCTCTCCCTCAACATCCTCGCCGAGGGCCTCACCGACGCGATGGTCAATCCCCGTCTGCGCCGGACGGTCAGAATCCAGGAGCGGACTCCTGCAGCGGCCCCGGCAGAGGCAGCCGCCGCAGAGTCGGGGTCACGGGGAGAGAGGGCCGCGTCGTCGTCCGTCCCGAGCCCCTCTGGTGAGCCTGCAGTCCTCACCGAGTCCCTCGCCCAGCTCAGGCAGATCGAGACCACGCGCGAGGATCGTCTGACCGTGTCCGGAGAGCCGAGGGTCATCCTCGAGGTGGAGAACCTCTCCATCCAGTTCCCGGACCGCTTCGGGGACGTGAAGGTCGTGGACAGCGTCTCCTTCACCGTGCGCGAGGGAGAGACGATGGGCCTCGTGGGCGAGTCCGGCTGCGGGAAGTCGATCACCTCTCTCGCAATCATGGGGCTGCTCGCGCCGAATGCGCAGGTCACGGGTTCGATCCGGTTCGAGGGCAAGGAGCTCGTGCCCGGCGGTCAGACCCCCATGGAGCGCCGAGCATCACTCGAGAAGATCTACGCAGGGCTGCGAGGCCATCAGATCTCGATGGTCTACCAAGACGCCCTGAGCTCCCTCAACCCCTCGATGCTCATCAGGGACCAGATGGAGCAGCTCACCCGTCGGGGCGGGCGAATGACCCCCGAGGAGCTGCTGCGCCTGGTCAAGCTGGATCCGGTGCGCACCCTCGCCTCCTACCCCCACGAGCTCTCCGGCGGTCAGCGGCAGCGGGTCCTCATCGCGATGGCCCTCTCCCGCTCCCCCAAGCTCGTCGTGGCGGACGAGCCCACGACCGCCCTGGACGTCACCGTCCAGAAGCAAGTCGTTGACCTGCTCAACGACCTTCGCGAGCAGCTGGGCTTCGCCATGATCTTCGTCAGCCACGACCTGGCCCTCGTCGCCTCCCTCGCCCACCGCGTGACCGTCATGTACGCCGGTCAGGTGGTGGAGACCGGCGGCATTCGGGACGTCCTGGCGGATCCGCGCCACGAGTACACGCGGGGCCTCCTGGGCGCTGTCCTCTCCATCGAGGCCGACGCCGAGCGCCTGCACCAGATTCCCGGAACCGTGCCGAGCCCGATAGAGTTCGCCCCCGGAGATCGCTTCGCGCCCCGGTCTCTCCGCCCCGATGCCGACGCCGAGACGCCCCTGCGGCTCATCCCCGTCGACGGAGCAGACCACGCCTACGCGTCCAACACGAAGGAGGTCAGCGCATGAGGCACGCATTCGCGTCCCCGACCCTTGAGCTCAAGGACGTGCACGTGCACCACAGGACACGGGCCGGCTCCCTGTTCCGCCCGACCATCGTCAAGGCCGTCAACGGGGTGAGTCTCTCGATACGGCGAGGCGAGACGATCGGCGTCGTCGGCGAGTCC
>JAGLBH010000142.1 GCA_018260285.1 Arthrobacter sp.
TCCAGACCACGGACACCTTCGGCCCGCCTTCCGCGAATTCAGGCCCGAAGGCGGCCGCAGTCTGGAGAAGGCGTCCGAAATCTGTACGCCGTCCCGAGAAATCTCCCGCTGCTTATCCCCATTTCCTGATCATCCCCCACGCGCCGCCCCCTCCTCAGGGCATCCTGCCTTCATGGATTTCAACGAACACGAGCTGGCGCTCCTCGACCGCATCCGCAGCACGGGAGCCGCCCGCTACAGGGACCTCCTCACGGCGGGGTTCACGCAGTCCCAGATCCGACGCCTCACGAACGCCGGGGCGCTCGAGCGGGTCGCCCACGGGGTCTATGCCCTCCCCGGGCCGGATTTTCCCCGGCGCGCCGCCCTTGCCCACGGCACGCACCTGACCTGCATCTCAGCGCTGGACCTGTTCAAGATCACGGGCATGGTCCAGGATTCCCGGCTGCATGTGACGCGCATGGAGCCTGCGGACGGGTTCGTGGTGCACCGGCGCCGCAGTCCCCCGCTCGCCATGCCGGGGCTCGTGACTGCTTCGGCCGCAGTGGCCGACGCCCTGCGCTGCATGCCCCCGATGGAGGCCCATGTGCGGCTGGAGTCAGCCCTGGGCAAGGGCGTGCGACGGAGCTCGATTCTGGCCCATCTACCCGGCCCCACCAACGGCAGGCTGCGCACGATGGTCCTCTCCGCCTCCGCAGAGGCCGGCTCCGCCCTGGAGACCGTCGGCCGTCTGCTGCTGCGGGAGAAGGGCCTGCAGGTCGAAGTCCAGAAGCAGATCAGCGGCGTCGGTCGCGTGGACTTCCTCGTCGAAGGCCGCGTCATCGTGGAGCTTGACGGCTACGAGTTCCACGCGGACAAGGAGCAGTTCCAGCGAGACCGCGAGCGCACGAACGCCGCCCAGCTCGCCGGGTACACGTGCCTGCGGTTCACGTACGCGGACGTCATCCACCGGCCGGAGGCCTTCACCCGCAGCGTGCGGGAGGCCGTCAGGCGCGCGCGAGCTCTCCGAGCACCTCGATGAGCAGCTCCCGCTCCTGGACCTTGATGCGCTCGTGGAGGGTCTCCTCCGTGTCCTCGGGGAGAACGACGACGGCGCGCTGCGCCACGATGGGCCCCGTGTCCACGCCGGCGTCGGCCCAGTGGACGGTGCAGCCGGTGACCTTGACCCCGTAGGCCAGGGCGTCCCGCACGCCGTGCGCGCCGGGGAAGGCCGGCAGCAGGGCGGGGTGCGTGTTGAGGTATTTGCCGTCGAACCGCTCGATGAACTCCGCGGAGACGATGCGCATGAACCCGGAGGAGACGACGACGTCCGGCTCATACGACGAGCAGACGCGGGCGAGCTCTGCGTTCCAGGCGTCCCGGTCGGCGAACTGCTTGAAGTCCACGACGAACGTCTCGATCCCCGCCGCCGCGCTGCGCTCCACCCCGTAGGTGCCGGGACGGTCTGCGCCGACGGCCGCGATCTCGACGGGCAGCGCGCCCGCCTGGACGGCGTCGATGACGGCCTGGAGGTTTGAGCCGGTTCCGGAAACAAGGACCACAATTCGCATACTGCCGAGCTTATCCTTTCACTCGTCCAGGGATCTCCAGGCTGCCCCCGATAAGCTGTGTGACGTGTCTATGCCTGCCCCCGCTCAGCCGCCAACCACGCCCGTCTCCATGCCCCCGCAGATGGGCGGCTGGCTTCTGCTGCTGGCTGTCCTGCTGACGGGCAGCATGATGGGCTCGGCGGCCACGCTCCCCTGGGCCCTCGTCCCCCTGGTCTTCTCTGTGGCGGCCATCGCGGTGTCCGTCAAGATCCTGCGCCAGCTGAAGATCGCCGGCGTCAAGGGCTTCATCCGCACGTGGACCGTGATCCTGCTCGTCTTCTCTGCCATGAGCGCGTTCCTCACCGTCACGGCCATGGCCTTCCGCCCGATCATCGGCCCGTACCAGGACTGCATGCAGAACGCGGTGACGCTCACCGGCCTCAACGAGTGCCAGGCAGACTACCAGAAGATGCTGGAGAAGATGGCCGGGGCCAAGTAGCCCTCACCGCCCCAGCCGGTGAAGGCTCCGCCAGGCTCACACCCGGCGGCCTCAGACCCGGCTGACCCAGACCCGGCTGACCCGGCCCCGGCGTCCTCAGCTCTGCTGGAGCGATTCCACGGGGTCCACCGACGCCGCGCGCACCGCCGGAAGAATTCCGGCGCCCGTCCCCACGGCGAGCCCCGCGCCGAGGCCCAGCATGACCGTCCCCGCCGAGAGCACGGGCGTCCACCCGTTGAGCGCGGCGATGACGAACAGCACGTTCACCGAGAAGACGACGCCGATGGCCGATCCCGCGAGCGCCGTCAGCACCGCCTCCCAGCAGAACTGGAGGCCGATGGCGCGCGGCGGCGCTCCGAGGGCCATGCGCAGGCCGATCTCCTTGCGCCGCTCCATGACGGCCACGATGAACGTGTTCATGATGCCGATCCCCGCGATGAAGAGCGTCAGCCCGGACATGCCGAGCATGAGCAGCTGCTGCTGGGAGTCGACCGCCTGGCGCAGGCTCTTCGGCTCGGGCGGCGCGCTGGCCCCCACGTTCTGAGGCTGCGCCGGGTTGACGGCGGCGGGCAGCTGGCCGGTGACCACTTCCGCAGCGCCCGGGTTGACGAGGACGATCATCTGCGGGGTGCCCTCGTGCGCTCCAAGCGAGACGCCGAGGGGCACGTAGAGATCGGCCGCCGCTCCTCGGGCGTCCCCGTAGTCCTTGACCGTGCCGATGACGCTCAGGCGCTCCCCGTTGAGCGTGATCTCCAGGCCAGGCGTCCACGGGCGGCCCATCGAGGCGAGCACCCCTTCCCGGAGCAGGGCCACCCGGTCGGCGCGCGCCACATGGCCGTCGTCGAAGAGACGGCCCTGCGCCGCATGGACCTCCAGGACGCGCAGCCCCTCCGTCGTCGCCCCGGCGGCGGTGACCGAGAGCGACGGCGAGGAGCCCTCTGCGGAGGCCTGGATGTCCACGGACCCGTCGACGGCCTGGACGAAGCCGAGGTCCCGCACGCCCTGGATGCCCCGCACCCGCTGGGCGTCGAGACTCTGGGCCCACTGAGCGGCGTCCTGCGCGCTGGACCGGACGGGCTTGCCTGCGGAGAGGGCGGAGACGGTGACCCGGTCGGCGAGGAAGGCGTCGAACGCGTGGGAGAGCTGCGCGCTCACCGTGCCCGCGAAGCCCACCGAGAGCACGAGCGCCGAGACGCCCAGGGCCACCCCGAGCTGGGTGTAGAGATTGCGGGCGAACCGGCCCGTGAACGCGTCCCAGGCCTGGCCCCACGCGGTGCGGCCCCACCGGGAGCGCCCTGGCGCGGGATCTTCGGGCTCGGCTCCGAGCACGTCACCGGTGCTCACGGTCCCCCTGAGCATGTCCTCCCTGAGCATGTCCTCCCTGAGCACGTCGCCGACGCGCTCCTCGACGATGCGCCCGTCCACGAGGCGCAGCACGCGGTCGCACTGGGCGGCCACCTCCGGGTCGTGGGTCACGATGACCGTCGCGGACGTCGCCCGGGTCACGGCCCGCAGCAGGTCGATCACCTCGGCGGAGCGGGCGGTGTCCAGCGAGCCGGTCGGCTCGTCGCAGAGCAGCACATCCGGCCGGGTGACGAGGGCCCGGGCGATGGCCACTCTCTGCTTCTCGCCCCCGGAGAGGGTGGCCGGGGACGCGCTCGTCCGGTGCTCGAGCCCCACGCTCTCCAGGACGGCGGCCACCTGCTCGCGCCGCTCGGCCTTCGGCACGCCCGCGTGGATGAGAGGCAGCTCCACGTTCTCCGCCACGGTCTTGTGCTCGATGAGGTGGAAGGCCTGGAACACGTGGGAGACGTGGGCCAGCCGGGAGGCCGACCGCACGCGCGCGCTGGAGGAGTCCACCCGCTCGCCGCGGATGAGCAGCTCCCCGTCATCGGGCGCCAGGAGCAGCCCGATCATGTTGAGCAGCGTCGACTTCCCGGACCCCGAGGCTCCCAGGAGCGCCACCATCTCGCCCGCCTCGAGCACGAGGTCCACGCGGTCGACGACGGTCTGGGCCGCCTCCCTGGCCCCGAAGGTCTTCGTCAGCCCGCGCGCCTCGAGAATGGGCTGGCCTTCCGCCGCGAGAAGGGGCTGGGCTTCCGTCGCGAGGCTCACGTGTCGCCCCGAGTCTGGCTCTGGCCCACCACAACAGCGTTCCCCGCCGCGAGCTTCTCCCCCGAGGCGGGGACGACGACGGTCCTGCCCGCCACGGCCATCCCCGGCGTCACCTGGACATCCCGCGTCGGGGCATCTGCGCTGCCGGCGTCCCCCTCGACGACGGTGACGAGCGTCTTCCCGTCCTTCGTCCAGAGGGCGCTCGCGGGAACGATGAGCGAGTCGGGCGGCCCGGCCTTGACCGTGACCTCAGCCTTGGCCTGCGTCTCTGTCGAGGAGGCCGCGCGGGGCAGGACCACCACGCGGGCGGACTGGTCTGCGGAGCTCCCCGCCGAGCCCTGTGACGTGCCCGACGAGGCCCCCTCCC
>JAGLBH010000143.1 GCA_018260285.1 Arthrobacter sp.
TGGAGCCGCGCCTACACGGACGCTGTCCGCCAGGCCGCCCGCTAGACCGCTTCTCTTCCCGCTCTCACTCCCCACCCAGAGGACTCTCATGGACACCCCGCGCCCCTCGTTCACCGACCACTCCACTCGCACCCCGAGCGATGCGGATCTGGACACCCTGAGCCGTCAGCTCGGCCGCCCGGTGCGCGACGTCGTGGAGATCGGCGCGCGCTGCCGCTGCGGGCACCCCCTCGTGGCGACGACGGCGCCCCGCCTGTCCAACGGCATTCCCTTCCCCACGACTTACTACCTGACGCACCCGACCATCACGGCTGCCGTCTCCCGGCTCGAGGCCAACGGGGTCATGGTCGAGATGACGGAGCGGCTCTCCCAGGACCAGGAGCTCGCGGCCGCCTACCGGTCTGCCCATGAGGCCTACCTGGCCGTGCGAGACGAGATCGCCGAGCGCACCGGGGTGGGGGAGGTCCCGGAGATTGCGGGCATCTCGGCCGGCGGCATGCCCGAGCGCGTCAAGTGCCTCCATGTTCTCGTGGGCCATGCCCTCGCTGCGGGCCCCGGCGTCAACCCCCTCGGCGACGAGGCCCTGCGCCTCATCCGCCAGTGGTGGACGCCGGAGACGTGCGTGTGCGCGGACGCCTGGGACCACTCGGCAGAGGTGCCCCAGCAGGACCGCTCCCGCCATCGGAGGACCCAGGGCCTAGGCCAGGAGGCCATCGAGGCCAAGCGCGCCGAGAGGGCCGAGCGGGCTCGTCTCGCGGCCCTGCAGGCGGAAGCACAGGATCAGGCAGACCAGGAGGCAGGGGAGCGATGAGCACGCGCGTTGCGGGAATCGACTGCGGAACCAATTCGATCCGCCTCATGATCGCCGACGTCCGGGAGGACGGCACCCTGAGCCCCCTGGACCGCCGCACGACGATCGTCCGGCTCGGCCAGGATGTGGACAAGACCGGGCGCTTCGCCCCCGAGGCGCTTGAGCGAACCTTCGGCGCGGCGGACCTCTATGCGGACATCCTCAAGAGCTGCCGGGTGCCGGTGGAGAACATCCGCTTCGGGGCCACGTCTGCCACCCGAGACGCCTCGAACCGCGATGTGTTCATCCGCGGGATCGAAGAGCGGCTGGGCGTGCGGCCCGAGGTCATCACGGGCGCCGACGAGGCGCGCCTCTCCTTCCTCGGGGCCACCCTCGACCGGCGCGACGGAGTCCCCACCCTCGTGGTGGACCTGGGCGGCGGAAGCACCGAGTTCGTCGTGGGGTCCTCGGGGGACGACGGCGCCGAACTCTCCGGAGCAGTGAGCACCGATATGGGATCGGTCCGCTTCACGGAGCGCTACCTCCTCTCGGATGCGGTCATGGCGGGCGGGGCCCCGTCGTCGTCCCAGATTGAGAAGGCCCGGGAGGCCGTCCGCGCGAAGATCGCGGAGGCGGAGCAGTCCGTTCCCCTCGACTCGATCGAGCGGATGATCGGCGTGGCCGGGACGATCACGACGATCTTCGGCAAGGCCCTGGGCCTCAAGGAGTACCGGTCCGAGTCCATCCACGGGGCTGAGGTCCCCGTGAGCCAGCTGCGCCAGGCCGCGATGAGCCTTGTGACGGCCACGCGAGAGGAGAAGTCGCGCATGCCCTTCCTCCACCCGGGACGCGTGGACGTCATCGGGGCGGGGGCCCTCATCTTCGACACGATCCTGGAGCGGGTGACCGAGCTCAACCCCTCGCTCACGCTGGTCTGCGCGAGCGAGACGGACATCCTCGACGGGATCACGATGTGGGCCGCAGAGCAGGCTGCCGAGCGCTCGGGCGAGGGCGGGGACTCGCTTTCGGGTTAGGGGGTGTGCGGGACTAGGATTGGTGCCATGGCTGAAAACATTGAACTCTCCCCTAAGCCCCGCATTCTCGTCGTGGGCGGCGGCTACGTGGGTCTGTACGTTGCAAAGAACCTCGAAGCTGCGGCTGAAGCCCACGGCGATATCGTCACCGTGGTCGACCCGCTTCCCTACATGACTTACCAGCCCTTCCTCCCTGAGGTTGCCGGCGGGTCCATCGAGCCGCGGCATGCTCTCGTCTCGCACCGCCAGCACCTCAAGAAGACGGAGATCATCCAGGGCTCCCTCACGGCTGTGAACCACGCGGCCAAGACCGCCACGGTTGATGTGGACGGGGAGTCTGTCGAGATCCCGTACCGCGAGATCGTCATGGCGGCGGGCGCTGTCACCCGCACGTTCCCGATCCCGGGGCTCGCTGAGACCGGCATCGGCCTCAAGAGCATCGAAGAGGCCGTTGAGGTGCGCAACCGCGTGCTCAGCCTCATCGAAGAGGGCTCCACGATGACGGACCCGGCCGCTCGCGAGCGCGCCCTGACGTTCGTCGTCGTCGGCGGCGGCTTCGCCGGCATCGAGACCATCTCCGAGCTCGAGGACATGGCCCGCGCGGCAGCAGCCCAGAACCCGCGCATCTCGCGCGAGGACCTGCGCTTCGTGCTCGTCGAGGCGATGGGCCGGATCATGCCGGAGGTCGCTGCAGACCAGGCCGAGTGGGTCGTGAGCCACCTGCGCTCCCGCGGCATCGAGGTGCTTCTCAACACCTCGCTGGCCGACGCGACGGGCGGACGCCTCCAGCTCATCAACATGCCGGACAAGACCCCGGCGCAGACCTTCGAGTCGGACACCCTCGTGTGGACCGCAGGCGTCATGGCCAACCCGGTGGTGCGCCAGACGGACTTCCCGATCGAGGAGCGCGGCCGCATCCAGGCCAACGCGAAGCTCCAGATCGAGGGCCCCAACGGCGTGGTTCCCAACGCGTGGGCTGCCGGCGACGTCTCGGCTGTGCCTGATCTGACCGGCGGCGGCGTGGGCGGCATGTGCGTTCCCAACGCCCAGCACGCCGTGCGCCAGGCGAAGCTCCTCGCGAAGAACCTCAAGGCCTCCCTCTACGGCGAAGGCGAGATCGCGGAGTACAAGCACGAGAACCTCGGCGCTGTTGCAGGCTTCGGCCTCTTCAAGGGCGTGGCTCGCATTGCTGTTCCCAAGTACGGGGACCTCAAGCTGCGCGGCCCCCTCGCCTGGCTGGCCCACCGCGGCTACCACGGCATGGCGATGCCGATGTTCGAGCGCAAGTACCGCGTGGTCTCCGACTGGGTGGCCGCCGGCATCTTCGGCCGCGACCTGACTCCGGTCGACGGCCTGGAGAGCCCGCGGGCCCTCTTCGAGGCTTCGGCCAAGCCGAAGAAGTAGTTCCAGCTCGCTGATTCCAGTGAGGAAGGGGCCGGTGCCGTGTGGACCGGCCTCTTCCCCGCCCTGATAGCCCAATGGCAGAGGCAGTCGACTTAAAATCGATTCAGTGTGGGTTCGAGTCCCACTCGGGGCACCATCACGCTTGACCCGCTCATGCACCCAGGCCTCATTCTCTGGGCATTCGCTCAGCAATATAGGCCAGAATGAGTAGCACGACGCTATGACCTAGGAGGTCTCACACACCGTGGCCAATCCAATCTTCAACGGGGAAACCTTCTCCAAGGCCGCTCGGTCTGGAGGGTCTGCCCAGACTATTGACCGCGGGGCAGGTTTCCAGCCCTACGGCGAGGCGGGATACGCTCCCGTTCAGCCGACGACTGATCAGTACCAGGCCAACGCCGGACGCCTGACGTTCGACGACGTCATGACCAAGACCCTCACCGTGTTCGGCGTGCTTGCCGTCGGTGCGGTCCTGGCACACCTGGCGCCGCTCGGCATGGCGATGGCCCTTGCAGGCATCGGCGCTCTTGCGGGCCTGGTGCTGGGTCTCGTCAACTCTTTCAAGCGGGTTCCCTCCCCAGCCCTCATCATGGGGTACGCCGTGGCGGAGGGCCTCTTCGCCGGAGGCATCACCCGTGTCATCAACACCCAGTACCCGGGCATCGGCCTCCAGGCTCTCCTGGCCACCGCCTCGATCTTCACCGTGACGTTCCTGCTCTTCCGCTCCGGCAAGGTGCGTGCCACGCCGAAGCTGCAGCGCTTCTTCATGATCGCGATGAGCGCCTACCTGCTCTTCTCGATCGTGAACCTCGTGCTCATGCTCACGGGTGTCACGAGCACTCCGGGCGGCGTGCGCGGCATGGAGATCGCAGGGATCCCGCTGGGCGCGATCATCGGCCTGGCCGTGATCGTTCTCGGCGCCATCTCCCTCATCATGGACTTCGACCAGATCCAGGGCGCCATCGCCGTGGGGGCCCCGAAGTACATGGCCTGGACGTGCGCGTTCGGTCTGCTTGTCACGGTTGTGTGGCTCTACATGGAGGTTCTGCGCCTCCTGCAGATCCTGCGCGGGGACGACTGACCCCTCCTGACTCTGCTGTGGCCGCGGCCGCCCGGGTTCTCTCGGGCAGCCGCGGCTTTCCTCTTGGCGTTGGGCAGGCCAAGGCATGGTGGAGGTCATCTGTGTCTGGCTGTGCCCACGGGCAGTCGCCATAGTTCTGATACACCCCCGGCTCTTCCATAGACCCCTGCAATTTCCAGGGGTTTATGG
>JAGLBH010000144.1 GCA_018260285.1 Arthrobacter sp.
ACTGGCTCTCGTCCATCCTCACCGCGAGACTCTCCCAGGCCGTGCTCATGGACATCCGCGAGCGCCTGTTCCGCAAGGTGCAGGGCTTGCCGATGGCCTTCCACGAACGGCACACCTCGGGACGGACGATCGCCCGGCAGACCTCGGACATGGACACGATCCAGGAGTTCCTCGACGGCGGCGTCTCCGAGGTGCTCGCCGCAGGGCTGTACCTGCTCTTCACGGTGGGCCTTGTCGTGGCGCTCGACCCGCTCTCGGGCGTGGTCATCGCGGTGTTCCTGGGCCTCATGTGGCTGCTCATGCGCTGGTTCCTCGCCCGGTCCGAGATCGCCTTCCGCGAGCAGCGGACCCACTCTGCGCGCCTGATCGTCACCTTCGTGGAGACCTTCACGGGCATCCGCGCGGTGCAGGCCTTCCGCCGGGAGGCGGCGCAGGACGCCAAGTACAGCGCCACGGCGGAGGACTACCGGGTGTCCTCCCTCAACTCGATCGGCCTCTTCGGCGTCATGCAGCCGGCCATCGCCGCGATCGGCAACATGTGCATGGTGGCCACGCTGGCCTGGGGCGGCTTCCGGGTGCTCGACGGGCAGCTGACGGTGGGCACGCTGGCCGCCGTCGTCCTGGCCTCGAAGCGGGTCTTCGGGCCTCTGCAGGGCATCCTCATGTACGTGGCCTCGCTCCAGTCCGCGCAGTCGGCGCTCGAGAAGGTCAGCGCGCTCCTCGAGGAGCCGGATGGCGTGGCCGAGCCTGCCTCACCCGCCGTGCCCGCGCAGGACCGCGGCGAGATCGTCTTCGACGGCGTCTCCTTCGGCTACACCCCCGAGAAGCCGATCGTCCAGGACCTCTCCCTGACCATCCCGGCCGGGCAGACCGTGGCCGTTGTGGGGCAGACCGGGGCGGGCAAGTCCACGCTGGCGAAGCTCATCAGCCGGTTCTACGACGTGACGGGCGGGGCCGTTCGCCTGGACGGGGTGGACGTGCGGGAGATGTCCGACGCCGACCTGCGCCGCCGTGTGGTCATCGTGACGCAGGAGGCCTATCTCTTCTCGGGGTCGGTGGCGGAGAACATAGCCCTGGGCAAGCCGGGGGCCAGCCGAGAGGAGATCGAGGCTGCGGCCCGGGCCGTGGGGGCCCATGAGTTCATTGCGGCGCTGCCCGAGGGGTACGACACCGACGTCAACAAGCGCGGCGGCCGCGTCTCCGCGGGCCAGAGGCAGCTCATCTCCTTCGCGCGGGCGTTCATCGCGGACCCGCTGGTGCTCATCCTCGACGAGGCCACGAGCTCCCTCGATATCCCGAGCGAGCGCCTCGTGCAGGAGGGTCTGGCCTCGCTGCTCGGGGAGCGCACGGCGCTCATCATCGCGCACCGCCTCTCGACGGTAGCCATCGCGGACCGGGTGCTCGTGGTGCAGGACGGCGGGATCGCCGAGGACGGAACCCCCGCGGAGCTCATCAGCGCCGGAGGAGAGTTCGCTGTGCTGGACGCCGCGTGGAAGAGCTCCCTCGCCTAGACCGCGCCGCCGGGCTGTTTTGCATTGCCCCGGCACTCGCGCTAGAATAGAGAAGTTGGTTTTGCTGAGCTTGACTCGTGGAACCAACAGATCGGGGTATGGCGCAGCTTGGTAGCGCGCGTCGTTCGGGACGACGAGGTCGCAGGTTCAAATCCTGTTACCCCGACCAGCACAAGGCTCGGCTTCACTTCTGTGGAGCCGGGCCTTTTGTCTTGCCTGGCCCGCTCCCGCTACACCCTCACCTGGCCCCGCTCCCGCTACACCCTCACCTGGCCCCGCTCCCGCTACACCCCCGCCTATTCCATACACCCCCGGAAATTCGAGGGGTGTATGGAAGATCCGGGGGTTCAAGCGCTCCCGCCCCCGAGAAACCGGGGGTCCTGAGCTCGACGCCCCCGAGAAACCGGGGGCGGAGTTCAAAGCGCCCCCGAGAAACCGGGGGTGCCAGCCGGGGGGTGCCAGCCGTGCGTCCGCAGCAGCGTGCCACGAGCCGCCTGCCCCACGCCCCGAGCCGAGCCGAGCCGCCCACTGCCCGCCCACCCCCGAGGGGGTCGTTTGACGGAAGGGATGATTTCAGAAAAACTGTGTGACATGGGCGCTCAGACAGGCAGCGGCATCGCCGTCGGCCCCCCCTCGGTCCGAGTTCTACGGAAGGTTGAAGCCTCTCATGTCTCACCCCACCCCTTACCCGCCCCAGCCAGGGAACTGGAACGAGATCCCGCACATGAGCCAGCTGGACGATATGGGCCGGCCGCGCTGGTCCCGCCCCAAAGCATCTTTCGGGCAGGCGATCTCGTGGTGGGCGCGCAACCTGTTCGTCGTCAACGGCAGGGCGAGCCGCTCCGAATACTGGTGGACGGCCCTGGCCGTCTTCCTTGCGGGCATGCTGCTCAGCGCCGTTGACGCCGGGGTCAGGGGCTTCACCCCCGGAGGCGACATGCGCCCGGTCGACCAGCTCCCGCCTGCGGCTCTCATCGTCTCGGCGCTCGTGAACCTCGTGAGCATGGCGCTCAACCTCTCCACGCTGACCCTGCAGATCCGCCGTCTGCACGACATCAACCGGAGCGGCTGGTGGCTTCTCCTCTTCATCGCGGCACCGGTCTTGGCGCTGGTCCTGATGACGGTCGCCGCTGCGGCGCAGCCAGCACAGGGCACGGGCTCGACCGCAGTGATCTTCCCTCTTACGGCCGTCACGGCGCTCTTCACTCTGGCCATCGGAATCTGGAGCATCGTCTGGATGGCCATGCCCTCCAAGATCCAGGGCGCGCGCTTCGACGACCCCGCGAAGAAGCTCCCGGTCCCCGCCGATGCCAACTGGAGCCCGGCCAACCCCGCGTTCGCGGCCCTCCAGCAGGCCAAGCAGGCAGAGGCGGCCGCAGCTCAGGGCGGCACTGCTCTCTAGCGGATCCGCTCGAGGACGACGACGGGGCCGTCTCCCCACATGGACACAGCCTTCATCGGGAACCTATGTTTATGAGGGGCTCAGCGCACCGCGCCGGCCCGTCAGTCTCCCACTTACGGAAGGTTCCTCACCCAATGAGCTCCTCATTTCCTCAGGCCCCTGAGCCGGGTCCCGGCTCGTTTCCCCAGGCACCGCAGGCACCGCAGGCACCGCAGGCAGCCTACGCACCGTACGCTCCCCAGGGCGCCCCGGCTGCCTTCTCGGATCGCCCGGCTGGCGCTCGCCCCCATGCTTCCTTCGCGGATGCCCACCGCTGGTGGCTCAAGAACCTCTGGATCTTCAACGGCCGCGCATCCCGCTCCGAGTACTGGTGGATTCAGCTGACCCTGTTCATTGTCTCGTCGGTTCTCGGCTCGATCGTGGGCATGGCGACTGCCCTGCTCTCAGCCGGATCGGACTCGGGCACGAGCACGGCCCAGGGAGTCCTCTCGCTCATCACCAACCTGATCTCCCTGGCGCTGACCGTCATGACGATCGGCCTGACCGTCCGCCGGCTGCACGACATCAACCGCTCCGGCTGGTGGTACCTGTTCTTCTCCGTGGCGCCCATGATTCTCATCATTCCGATCTTCGGCGTCCTCTTCGCCTTCATCGCCCGGGGGGAGCAGTCGCCGAGCGGCGGCGCCATCGCCGTGATCGTCCTCTGCGTCCTCGCCATGATCGGCATCGGCATCTGGAGCCTCGTCTGGCGCATCCTGCCGTCCAAGCCCGAGGGCGTCCGGTTCGACGACCCCTCGAAGCCGCTCCCCTACCCTCAGACGGCCGCTGCTCAGGCCCCGGTCAGCGGACCGGCTGGAACGACTGGCCTGTAAGCCGCTCGTACGCCTCGATGTAGCGGGCGCGCGTCTTCTCCACGATCTCTGCAGGCAGGGCGGGAGGGGCCTCTCCGGAGGTCTTGTCCCACCCTGCCTCGCTGCTTGTGAGGTAGTCGCGGACGAACTGCTTGTCGAAGCTCGGCTGGGCCTTCCCCGGCTCGTAGAGGGCCGCATCCCAGAAGCGGGAGGAGTCCGGCGTGAGGACCTCGTCCCCGAGCGTGATCTCGCCCGTGGCCGGATCGATGCCGAATTCCACCTTCGTGTCCGCGAGGATGATCCCCCGGGAGCGGGCGATCTCCTCGGCCCGCGTGTAGACAGCGAGCGTGAGCTCCCGGAGGGCGGCGGCATTGCCCGCGCCCACGCGGCGCTCGGTCTCCTCGAACGTGATGTTCTCGTCGTGCTCGCCCACCTCGGCCTTGGCGCTCGGCGTGTAGATTGCCGGCTCGAGCTTGGACCCGTCCACGAGACCTGCCGGCAGCGGCAGCTCCGTGACGGTCTGCGTCTTCTTGTACTCGGCCAGGCCGGAGCCGGTGAGGTACCCGCGGGCGATGCACTCGACCGGGAACATGTTCAGCCGCTTGCAGATCATCGCGCGGCCCGCCACGGCGTCGGGAACGTCGGTGGAGATGAC
>JAGLBH010000145.1 GCA_018260285.1 Arthrobacter sp.
GTACGTCTGGATGACGCGGAGGTCCTCCCGCCGGGCCGCCTCGAGGAGCGCCGCCGGGGCGGGAGCGCCGCCCAGGAGGATCGCGTTGAAGCGCTTGAGCGCGGGGAGGGCCGTCTGATCGGGGTCAGAGAGAAGCCGGCTGAGCTGCGTCGGCACGAGCGACGTGAGGCGGTACCGGTCCGTCAGGTCCTCGGCCGCCTCGGCGAACCCGCGCGGCGTGAAGCTCCCCGGCCCGTCCGCCAGGAGCGACGGGTCCACCACCGGCCGCTGGCCCGCGTAGAGCGAGCGCACGAGCACCTGGATCCCCGCCACGTAGTGGACCGGCAGCGCGAGCAGCCACTGCCCCTCGAAGCCCAGCCGCTGGGCCGTGGCCGCCGAGGACGCGCCCAGCGCCGCAGCCGAGAGCATCGTCTGCTTCGGCGCGCCCGTCGACCCCGAGGTGGAGACGACGACGGCGATGTCCTCGCTCGGCAGAGCCCCCGTGAACGCGGGGGCGCGGTCCAGGAAGGGCGCTACCGCGGGTCCCTCCCCGGCCAGGGCGTCCTGGAGCGGCTGGAGGAGGCCCTCCGGGCGGAAGCCCTGGGGGGTGTGCAGGGGGAGCAGTTCCACGCGGGCGACCTCAGAAGTAATACGGGTGGTTCGACCAGTCCGGGTCCCGCTTGGCGAGGAAGGCGTCCCGGCCTTCCACCGCCTCGTCGGTCATGTAGGCCAGGCGGGTGGCCTCCCCGGCGAAGACCTGCTGGCCGGCCAGGCCGTCGTCCGCCATGTTGAAGGCGAACTTGAGCATGCGGATGGCCTGGGGGGACTGGCGTGCGATGTCCGCGGCGTACTCGAGGGCCACCTCCTCGAGGCGCTCGTGGGGCACCGCCTCGTTGACGGCCCCCATGCGGACCATGTCCTCGGCGGAGTGCTCGCGGGCCAGGAAGAAGATCTCCCGGGCGAGCTTCTGGCCCACCTGGCGGGCGAGGAGGGCTGAGCCGTAGCCGGCGTCGAACGAGCCCACCGTAGCGTCCGTCTGCTTGAAGCGCGCGTGCTCGCGGGAGGCGATCGTCAGGTCGGAGACCACGTGGAGGGAGTGCCCGCCGCCCGCGGCCCAGCCGTTGACGACGCAGAGCACCACCTTGGGCATCGTGCGCATGAGGCGCTGGACCTCGAGAATGTGGAGGCGGCCTGCTCGGGCAGGGTCGATCGTCTCGCGGGTCTCGCCCTCCGCGTAGCGGTAGCCGTCGCGGCCGCGGATGCGCTGGTCCCCGCCGGAGCAGAAGGCGAATCCGCCGTCCTTCGGGGAGGGGCCGTTTCCTGTGAGAATGACGCAGGCCACGTCGGGGGTCATCCGGGCGTGATCCAGGGCGCGGTACAGCTCGTCCACCGTCTTGGGGCGGAAGGCGTTGCGCACCTCCGGGCGGTCGAAGGCGATGCGAACCGCCGGGAGATCCTTCACGATTTCCCCGGATTCACTGCGCTCCACCTGCCGGTGGTAGGTCAGGTCCTCGAAGTCGAAGCCCTCGACAATCCGCCACTGAAGCGGGTCGAAGGTGTCGGAGACGCGGGGCGGCAGGGCGGCTGCTGGAGAGTTCACGAGACCATCCTAGTCCTGCCCGGAGAAGACCCCAGTTTCACATTTTGGGGTGGTGTGCGCCACACTTGATGAGGTTCGCTCTCTTCATGTCTGCTGAGAGCACGCTTCCCCGTAGATTTGAAACCCCCAAGGATTGAGACAACAGTATGTCCTCCACAGCCCCCCACGTGAAGAAAGCTCCCGGTGAGGTCGAGCTTTCACACGAAGGCTACGCCAAGGCCCTGACTGAGCGTCAGGTCACCATGATCTCCATCGGCGGCGCCATCGGCGTCGGCCTCTTCATGGGTGCAGGCGGCCGCCTTGTCAGCGTCGGCCCCGCGCTCATCTTCTCCTACGCCATCGGCGGCTTCCTGGCGTTCCTCCTCATGCGCGCCATCGGCGAGCTCATCATGTACCGCCGCTCCTCCGGCTCGTTCGTCTCCTACGCGGGCGAGTTCTTCGGCGGCCCGGGCGCCTTCGTCTCCGGCTGGTCCTACGTCCTCAACTGGGGCATGACCGGCATCGCCGAGCTCATCGCCATCGGCCTCTACGTGACGAACCTCTTCCCGGGCGTGCACTGGCTGGTCTCCGCGCTCATCGCCCTCGTTCTCCTGACGAGCGTCAACATGATCTCCGTCAAGATCTTCGGCGAGTTCGAGTTCTGGGCCTCCGTGTTCAAGGTCGGCGCCATCATCGCCTTCCTCCTCATCGGCACCTTCATGGTCGCCACGCAGCACAACATCGCCGGCCACACGGCAGGCATCGGCAACCTCACGGCTGTCGGCGGCTCGATGTTCCCGCACGGCTTCTTCGCCATGATCCTCGTCCTCTCGGGCGTCGTCTTCGCCTACAACGGCATCGAGATGATCGGCATCACCGCAGGCGAGATGCAGGATGCCGAGCGCCAGGTCCCCAAGGCCATCCGCGCCGTCATCGTCCGCATCGTCGTCTTCTACGTCGGCTCTGTGGTCCTCCTCGCCATGCTGCTCCCCTCGGACATGTACAAGGCCGGCGTCTCGCCGTTCGTCTCCGTCTTCGAGCGCCTCGGCTGGGGCTGGATGGGCACCGCGATGACCTTCGTCGTCGTCACCGCCGCTCTCTCCTCCTGCAACTCGGGCCTCTACTCGATCGGCCGCGTCTTCCGCCTCATGGCTCAGAACGGCCACGCACCGCAGTGGCTCGCGAAGATGAACTCCCGCCACGTGCCGTACGCGTCGATCCTCGCGATCTCGGCCTTCTACCTCTTCGGCATCCTCGTCGCCTTCTTCATCACGGGCGGCAAGGGCCAGGGCTCGATTGCCTTCGACCTCGCGCTGGAGACGGCCTCCGTCGGCGTCCTCATCTCGTGGGTTGCCATCTTCGGCTCCCAGATCGCCCTCCGCAAGCGCTACGGCAACGTCTCCAAGCTGCCGATGCCGGGCGGCACGGTCCTCAGCTGGGTGGCCATCGTGGCGACGATCGGCATCCTCATCCTCATCGGCTTCGGCACCACGAAGCTCGACGACGGCACGGTCTTCCCGATCGGCCTCTACACGGTTGCCGCTGCGCCGGTCTTCTTCATCCTCTGCGCCATCGGCTGGCAGATCGTCAAGAAGCGCTACCCGGAGCGCCAGCTGCAGTCCTGGTACGACGCCCAGGCGCGCCAGGAGCACCAGGCAGTCGTGGCGGACGCGAAGGCCTAGTCTTCCCCCGCGTCACCTGATTCACCCCGCGAGGCCCCGGCGCTCAGACTCCTCTGAGCACCGGGGCCTCGTGCTGTCCGGGGGGCGCCCCAGGGCGGGCGCACCCCCCTCCCGGCACGGGGTGACGCGCGCCACCCCAGGATGGCTATACTCACAGGTGAACGATCGGTCAGTAATTCACGCAAGGAGCAGCCACCATGGTCGACGCATATCTCATCGGCGGGGCCCGGACCCCGGTGGGCCGCTACGGAGGGGCCCTCTCGTCCGTCCGCCCCGACGACCTCGCCGCCCTGGTCGTCCGAGAGGCCGTGACCCGCGCCGGCCTTCCCTCGTCCGCCGTGGACGAGGTGATTCTCGGCAGCGCCAACGGGGCCGGTGAGGAGAACCGGAACGTGGCCCGCATGGCCTGGCTGCTCGCCGGGTTCGAGGACACCGTTCCGGGGATCACCGTCAACCGGCTCTGCGCCTCGGGCATGTCCGCCGTCGCGATGGCCTCCCAGATGGTGCGCTCGGGGGACGCGGACGTCGTCGTCGCCGGCGGGGTGGAGTCCATGTCCCGCGCGCCCTGGGTCCAGGAGAAGCCCGCGGCGGCCTTCGCCCGTCCGGGCGCGCAGTTCGACACGTCCATCGGCTGGCGCTTCGTCAACCCGCGCTTCGCCCCCGGCGGGGACCTGGACCGCGGCGGGAAGATGACCTTCTCCATGCCGGAAACGGCCGAAGAGGTGGCCCGCGTCTACGGGATCAGCCGCGAGGACGCCGACGCCTTCGCCGTCCGCTCCCACGAGCGCGCCCTCGCCGCCATCGCCGGAGGGCGCTTCGCGGACGAGATCGTCCCGGTCACCGTGCGCACCCGCACGGGCGAGACGGTCGTCGACACGGACGAGGGCCCCCGCCCGGGGACGACGACGGCGGTGCTCGCCGGGCTCAGGCCCGTGGTCTCCGGGGGCAGCGTGGTCACGGCCGGCAACTCGTCCAGCCTCAACGACGGGGCCTCTGCGATCGTCGTGGCCTCCCAGGCGGCCGTCGAGAAGTACGGGCTCACCCCGCGG
>JAGLBH010000146.1 GCA_018260285.1 Arthrobacter sp.
GCAGGGCTGTCCTCCTTCAGGTGGGAGGCCAGGCTGTTCTCGGGGCGGCCTGTGCGGGCCTGGGGGTCCTCCTCGGGAAGGCGCTGGGAGGCTGAGCCTCAGCGGGAGCCGGGCGTCAGCGTGCTCGGGGGTGGCTCAGAGCGTACACCTCACGCAGTGTGTCCACGGTGACCTTCGTGTAGATCTGGGTCGAGGCGATGGAGGCATGGCCCATGAGCTCCTGGACTGCGCGGATGTCGGCACCGCCCTCCACGAGGTGGGTTGCGAAGGAGTGCCGCAGCGTGTGCGGCGAGATCTCCTGGGTCAGCCCGGCCTTCTCTGCCGTGGCCTGCAGAATGGTCCATGCTGACTGGCGGCTCAGACGGCCCCCGCGCGCGTTGAGGAAGAGGGCGCCGGTCGACTGGTTCTTGGATGATGCGCGTGCAGCCAGGCCGGGCCAGGCCCTGACCCGGTACTCGTCGATCGCACGCGCCGCGTAGGAGCCGAGGGGCACGAGCCGCTGCTTGTCCCCCTTGCCGGTGAGGCGCACGAGCGGCAGCCCCGAGGGGAAGAATTCCTCCCCGGCGTCGGCCGGCTTCTCTGCCCTGTGCGACGAGCCGCCCGACGAGGCCGGGTCGAGGCTGACGAGGTCGTCGACCACTAGGCCCACGGCCTCAGAGATGCGGGCGCCCGTGCCGTAGAGGAACTCGAGGAGCGCCCGGTCTCTCAGGCCGAGAGGCGTTTGCTGGTCCGGGGCGGAAAGCAGGGCCGCCACTTCCTCCACCGTCAGGGCTTTGGGAAGCCGCTGAGGAGGCTCGGGAGGCTTGACCCGTGCGGCCGGGTCCTCGTCGGTCAGCGACTCGGCGAGGAGAAACCGGTGGAATCCCCGCACCCCGACGATGATCCGGGTGGCAGAGCGGGGCGCCAGGGGCGTGCCCTCCGCCGGGCTGCGCAGGGAGACGGCGAAATCGGAGACGATCGGCGTCGTCACCTCCCGGAAGGAGGTAAGCGAGCGGCTCCGCAGGAAAGCCGTGTACTTGGAGAGGTCCTGGCGGTAGGCCTTGAGCGTGTTCTCGGAGAGGCCGCGCTCAAGCCGGATGTGCCGCAGGTAGGCGGTGACCGCCTCCTGCAGCGGATCCTCAGGCTCAGCTGGGCGTTGGGTCACACCCAGGTCTGGTGGTCAGGGTGGGTCTCCCAGGGCGCATCCACGGGACGGAGCTCCAGCTCCCCCCGCAGGTAGCGGTCCACCGCCAGGATGCCGATGACGGCCCCCGCATTGTGGACGGAGCCGGCGAAGACGGCCGCCACGGCCTCCTCCACAGGCACCCACGCCCGCTCGATCTCGGCCTCTTCGGCGTCGCGCTCGTGCAGGTCGTCGTCGGACACGGATTCCAGGCCCTGCGCCAGGTAGACGCGGCATGCCTCGTTGGAGCCGCCGGCCGAATTGTGGAAGTCCACGAGGGTGTGCCACGTGGAGGCCTTCATGTCGGCCTCCTCGGCGAGCTCCCGCGGGGCGCTCGCCTCGGGACGCTCCCCCTTGACGTCCAGCAGCCCCGCAGGCAGCTCCCACATGACAAGCCGTGCCGGGTGGCGGTACTGCCGGATCATGAGCAGCTCGCAGCGCTCGTTGAGGGCGGCTACCACCACAGCACCGGGGTGCTGGATGAAGTCCCGGGTGAGCTCGACCTGCTCGTTGAGGCTGAAGGTCTCCGACACCAGGGTCTGGACGTGGGCGCGGTGAAGCACCGACCGGCTGCGCACCGGTCGAGCGCTCGGCACATCCGTGATCTCGTCCCGGCCCTTGACCGGGACGGAGGCCAGGGGGCTGTTCGTCTGCTCCACCGCGGCGGCCCTACTTCGCGGCCTTGGCGGCCAGACCCGCGCGCACAAGACCCGCGAAGAGCGGGTGCGGGCGCGTGGGGCGGGACTTCAGCTCGGGGTGAGCCTGCGTGCCCACGTAGTAGGGGTGCACGTCTGCGGGCAGCTCGACGAACTCCACGAGGCGGCCGTCCGGGGAGGTTCCCGAGAAGACCAGTCCGGCCTCGGAGATCTGGTCCCGGTAGGCGTTGTTCACCTCGTAGCGGTGACGGTGGCGCTCGTGCACCGTCGTCGCCCCGTACGCCTCAGCGACGACGGAGCCCTCCGCGAGCTTGGCCTCGTAGGAGCCCAGGCGCATCGTGCCGCCGAGGTCGCCCTTGCCGTCCACGATGTCCTCCTGCTCGGCCATCGTGGCGATGACGGGGTTGGCCGCCTTCGGGTCGAACTCCGTGGAGGAGGCGTCCGTGATGCCCACGACGTTGCGGGCGTACTCGAGCACCATGGACTGCAGGCCCAGGCACAGGCCCAGCGTGGGGATGCCGTTCTCGCGGGTGTGCTTGAGCGCGCCGAGCTTGCCCTCGATGCCGCGGATGCCGAACCCGCCGGGAACGCAGACCGCGTCCACTCCGGCCAGGTGCTTCTTGGCGCCGGCCTCGGTCTCGCAGAGGTCTGAGGGAATCCACTGGATCTTGACGCGTGCGCGGTTGGCGAAGCCGCCAGCGCGCAGAGCCTCCGTCACGGAGAGGTAGGCGTCCGGCAGGTCGATGTACTTGCCGACGAGGCCGATGGTGATCTCGTGCTCCGGCTGGTGCACGGACTCCAGGAGGGAGTCCCACTGCGCCCAGTCCACGTCTTGGAAGCGCAGGCCCAGGTGCTGGACGATGTAGGCGTCGAGATTCTGGGCGTGGAGGGTCTTCGGGATGTCGTAGATGCTCGGGGCATCGGCGGCGTTGACGACGGCGTCCACGTCCACGTCGCACATGCGGCCGATCTTCTCGCGCATGGCGGTGGGGACTTCGCGGTCAGAGCGGATGACGATGGCGTCCGGCTGGATGCCGATCGAGCGCAGTGCGGCCACAGAGTGCTGCGTCGGCTTGGTCTTGAGCTCCTGGGACGGGCCGATGTACGGCACGAGCGAGACATGGAGGAAGAAGACGTTGCCCCGGCCGATGTCCTGGCGGACCTGGCGGGCGGACTCGAGGAACGGCTGGGACTCGATGTCTCCGACCGTGCCGCCGATCTCCGTGATGATGACGTCAGGCTGAGCGCGGCCTGCCACCTTTTCGGCGGGAAGGCGCATGCGGCGCTTGATCTCGTCGGTGATGTGCGGGATGACCTGGACCGTGTCGCCCAGGTACTCGCCGCGGCGCTCCTTGGCGATGACCGTCGAGTAGACCTGGCCCGTGGTGACGTTGGCGTCCCCGGAGAGGTCCTCGTCGAGGAAGCGCTCGTAGTGCCCGATGTCGAGGTCAGTCTCGGCGCCGTCCTCCGTCACGAAGACTTCTCCGTGCTGGAAGGGGTTCATGGTCCCCGGGTCCACGTTGAGATAGGGGTCGAGCTTCTGCATGGTCACATTGAGACCGCGAGCTCGAAGCAGGTGACCCAGGCTGGAAGCCGTCAGTCCCTTGCCGAGGGAGGACGCAACACCGCCCGTCACGAAGATCTGCTTGACCGTAGTAGGGGACTTGGACGTGTTTTTTGATCGTTGCACCACGGAATTCGAGCCTATCATCTAGGGAGTGTTCGGAGCCACGGCTGAGCGCGGATATTTTGAGGCAAAAGAGAGGGCGGCGTCGAGGAGCTCCTGGGCGTGGGCCTGCGCCGCGCCCGAGGTCTCGTGCCCGGCGAGCATGCGTGCCAGCTCGGTCACCCGCTCGTCGTGGCCCAGCTGGGACACGTCTGAGGAGGTCACGCCTTCGTCCTCCCCCTTGAGAATGCGGATATGGGTCTCTGCGAAGGCCGCGACCTGGGGCAGGTGCGTCACCACGATGACCTGGACGTGGCGCGCGAGCATCGCCAGGCGCTGCCCGATGGCCACGGCCGCCTTGCCGCCCACCCCCGCGTCGACCTCGTCGAAGACGAACGTCGGCACGGGGTCGACCTCCGCGAGGACCACCTCGATCGCGAGCATGACGCGGGAGAGCTCACCGCCCGAGGCTCCCTTGCCGAGGGGCTGCGCGGGCGCCCCGGCGTGCGGGGTCAGGAGGAGGGCGACGACGTCGGCCCCGTGACGGTCCAGCCCCTCTGCCGGGTCGACCCGCACAGTGAGGCTCGCGCTGGGCATGGCCAGCTCGGTGAGCTCCTCCGACACGCGGGAGGCCAGGTCCGAGGCGGCCTCTCGGCGGAGGCGGCTGAGGTCTTCGGCCAGTTCTGTGGCGCGGGCCAGGGCGTCGTCGCGCTCTTGGGCCAGGCGCTCGAGGGCGTCGTCGTCATCCGTGAGCTCCGCCAGGCGGGGGCGCTTGGCCTCGGCCCATGCGAGCACCTCGTCCAC
>JAGLBH010000147.1 GCA_018260285.1 Arthrobacter sp.
AGCTATGTGCGCGTCGAGCCGGTCACGACGCCGCTGGGCCGCCTGGCCTCCCCCGTGCTGCGAGAGCTGGGGCTCCGCCCGGCCCCTCACGACGTGCAGCCGAAGGACACGCGAATCATCGACGTGGACCGGGACGAGAAGTCGATCCTCGCAGACATGCGCTCCTCCAACCGGAACGTGGCCCGGAACATCCACAAGAAGGGCGTGACGATCCGCTCCACCCAGGATCCCGCCGAGATACGGCACCTCACCGCGCTCCTCGAGCGGACGGCCGAGCGGGGCGAGTTCACAGCCCACACGCACGACTACCTCTCGACGGCGGCCCGCGTGCTCATGCCGGCGGACGCCGCCACCCTGTACCTCGCGGAGCTCGCCGCGGACGAGGGGCAGGACCCTGAGGTCATCGCCGCGGCCCTGACCTACGACACCCCGGAGACGCGGGTCTACGCCCACGCGGCGGCCTCCGACGAGCACCGCCGCCTCTCTCCCGGGGTGGCCCTCGTCGTCGCGCTCATCCGGGACGCCCGCACGCGGGGACAGAAGGCCGTGGACCTCTGGGGAGTGGCCCCCGAGAACGAGCCGGACCACAAGTGGGCCGGGTTCACCCGCTTCAAGGAGTCCTTCGGCGGCGAGCCCGTCCACTACCCGGGCTCCTGGGATCTGCCGATCGACTACCGCTACACGGCCTACCGGGCCGCCCGGTCAGCGCGGGATCTGCGCGGGCAGGCGGCCCGCCAGGCCCGCACCAGGGTTCTGCCGTTCCTCAAAAAAGCGGCCCCGCTCGCGCGAAAGCGCTGACGGGGCTGGGTGGGACAGGCTCCTGAGAGCCTGTCCCGGGGGCTGACGCCCCGCCTGCTAGGAGCGCAGGCGGGCGTAGGACTCCCACTTGTGGTTGCGGTGCTCGCCGTCCACAGTGCGGATCGTGCCGGACTTGGAGCGCATGACGATGGACTGCGTCAGGACGCGGTCCTTCGTGTAGCGCACGCCCTTGAGCAGGTCGCCGTCGGTCACGCCGGTGGCGACGAAGAAGCAGTTGTCGCTCGTGACGAGGTCATCCGTGGAGAGGACGCGGGAGAGGTCGTGCCCGGCGTTGAGGGCCTTCTCGGTCTCCTCCTCGCCCTGCGGCCAGAGACGGCCCTGGATCACGCCGCCGAGGGTCTTGATGGCGCAGGCCGCGACGATGCCCTCCGGGGTGCCGCCGATGCCCATGAGCGCATCCACGCCCGAGCCCTCGCGGGCCGCGGCGATCGCGCCTGCGACGTCGCCGTCGAGCAGGAAGCGCGTGCGAGCGCCCGCCGCGCGAATCTCCTCGACGAGCGGCTTGTGGCGGTCGCGCTCGAGGACGGCCACGCAGAGCTGGTTGATGCGCTTGCCTTCAGCCTTGGCGATGAGGTGCAGGTTCTGCTTGACGGGCAGGCGCAGGTCCACCATGTCCGCGGCAGCGGGGCCCGTGACGAGCTTCTCCATGTAGAACACGGCAGACGGGTCGAACATCGTTCCGCGCTCCGCCACGGCGAGAACGGAGAGGGCGTTGTTGTAGCCGAGGGCCGTGAGGCGGGTGCCGTCCACGGGATCCACGGCGACGTCGACCTCGGGGCCCTCCCCCGTGCCGACCCTCTCGCCGTTGTAGAGCATGGGGGCTTCGTCTTTTTCGCCCTCGCCGATGACGACGATGCCGTTGAGGTTCACCGTGTCGAGGATGGAGCGCATCGCGTCGACGGCAGCGCCGTCGGCAGAGTTCTTGTCGCCGTTGCCGACCCAGTGCCCTGCGGCGATGGCTGCCGCCTCGGTGACGCGGACGAGCTCAAGGGCGAGGTTGCGGTCCGGCTCCGTGTCGCCGACGGCGAGGGCTGGGGACAGTTGAGTGTGGTCCGTGGTCACAGGAAGAGCCTTTCGAGAGTTTGACATCGTTGTCCTTCAATCTGACTCCATCCTATCCCGGCGGGCCTCCTCGGGTCCGGCCCGGGTGTGAGAAACTAGACCCCGTGAGTGAGCAGCCCCCGGTCAAGCCGGTTCTAACCAAAAAGCAGGCACAGCGTGCCAATTCCACGGTCATCGGCATGCTGATCGCGATCGGGCTGAGCATGCTCCTCGTCCTTCCGGTCCTCCTCCTTGTGCCCCAGAAGAAGCAGGAGAGCTTCGTCCGGCGGGTCGACGTCGCCGCCGTCGCGACCCAGGCCGCCACAGGCACGTTCAGGCCTGCGGCCCCGGCCATGCCGGAGAGCTACGCCTCGAACCACGCGGACTACAGCGGCGGGGGGCAGAGCAAGGTCCCCACCTGGACGGTCGGCTATGTGACCCCGTCCAACACGTACATGCAGTTCGTCCAGACGGAGAAGGCCAACGACACCTGGCTGGCCCAGCAGGTCAAGGGCCCCAAGGCGGAGACCCGGACCATCGGCGGGACCGCATGGGATATCTATGCCACGAGCGGCGAGGAGCAGACCTGGGTCAACGTTCGCCAGGGCAACACCTACCTCATCTCCGGCCAGGCCAGCGACGAGGACAAGACCGCGCTCGCCAAGGCCCTGGCCGCCACCAGCCCCACCGCCGGAAAGTAAGAGGCTCGCATGAACGCCGACGAGCGACCCAGCAGCCCGAGCGAGGCCTGGGCCATGCTGCGGGCCGGCAACCGCCGCTTCGTCACGTCCTCCTCCTCGCACCCGAACCAGGACGCCTTCCACCGCAGCAAGCTGGCCACCGCCCAGTACCCGTATGCCGTGATCTTCGGCTGCTCCGACTCCCGGCTGGCGGCGGAGATCATCTTCGACGTCGGGCTCGGGGACATCTTCGTCGTGCGCACCGCGGGCCAGGTGATCGACGACGCCGTCCTCGGCAGCCTGGAGTACTCAGTGGGCGTGCTCAAGACCCCGCTCATCGTGGTGCTGGGCCACGACTCCTGCGGCGCGGTGACAGCCGCCGTCGAGGCGTTCCACTCCGGGCAGATGCCGCGAGGATTCGTCCGCGACCTCGTGGAGCGCATCACCCCCAGCGTCATCTCCGCGCGCAGGCAGGGCATCAAGGACGTCAACGGGGCCGTCAGAGAGCACGTGATCCAGACGGCGGAGCGGCTCGCCGACTCCTCGAAAGTCATCTCGGACGCCCTGGAGAACGGCTCCCTGGCGATCGCCGGGGTGACCTACAGCCTCGCCGAGGGTGAGGCCTCACTCGTCTCCGGACTTGGAGATCTCACCTCCTAGAGACGCCCGGACTTTCACCGCAGCGCTCTGTCCGCCACGGGCCTTCCGCCGGTTGGCTACACTGTCCTCACATGTAAAGCTTGCCTAAACATAGGAAGCTGTCGGTGAACAGGCGCAGGATGGGGGTCCGCATGACGGTGGTCAAGAACACAGAGGAATACCTCTCAGTCGCAGGGCAGCTCAAGGCTGCCCGGCAAACCTATGATGGGCCGCTGAGCCAGTTCCGCTCTGCATCGGCATCATGCCTGCGCATCGCAGGAACTGCCTATCATGCTCCTACTCTTCTCTGATCGATTCACCAGCGCAGCAGCCATCGTGGGCCCTGCGGCCAACAGCCTTCCCTTCTACATGAGCAACCTGGAGAAGGGACTGGCTCAGTCCCGGGCCAACTATGCAGCCGCCGACGCAGCCGGTGCAGGCAAGCCACTCCCACCGATCCCAGCAGGAGCGGTCGCGGGCGGGACTGCTGCACGGATAGGTGACAGGTTGTAGTCACGCCGCCAGTGCGGCGGTCGTGTTCATGATGGTCTCGAACTCGATGGGCGTCAAACGGCCCAGGCGGTGCTGGCGTCGACGACGGTGGTAGGTCCGTTCGATCCAGGTCACGATCGCGATGCGCAACTGCTCACGCGTGGTCCAGGAGTGGCGGTCGAGGACGTTCTTCTGCAGGAGTGCGAAGAAGCTCTCCATGGCAGCGTTGTCTCCGCTGGATCCGACTCTTCCCATGCTGCCGACCATGCGATGCCGGCTGAGGGCTCGGAGCATCTTCCGACTTCGGAACTGAGAGCCCCTGTCCGAATGCACGATGCAGCCGGCGACGTCGCCGCGCATGGCGACGGCGTTCTCGAGCGCTTGGACAGCCAAACGAGACTTCATCCGGGAGTCGATCGAGTACCCGACGATCCGACCTGAGAACGCGTCTTTGATCGCGCAACAGTAGAGCTTGCCCTCCGCGGTCTTGTGCTCCGTGATGTCCACGAGCCAGAGCTCGTTCGGAGCATCAGCTGCGAACACGTGCCGAGTCCTGCCGTGCTCGTCAACCACGGCGCAGAGGTCGTCGTGGACGGGCGGGCCAGGCTTGCGGCCG
>JAGLBH010000148.1 GCA_018260285.1 Arthrobacter sp.
GCCACCCGCAGACGGAAGAGCTTGTGTCCGAGGGAGGACCCGAACAGCCCGACGAGGAGCACCTGCTCGAGGGCGAAGACGAGAAGCGGACCCGTCTGCAGCCCTGGAAGGAGGGCAGCTGCGATCGCGCTGCAGGCGAGCCAGTCGACGAGCAGAGCGCCGATCCGCCGTCCGAGGGAGGCAACTGAGCCAGGCCCGTCCTGCGGGAAGCCCAGGCTCTTGCCGGGCCAGCTGTCGGCGGCCGCCTCGGGGCCGTTGAGCCAGCTGCCCACGTCTCCTCGTTCAAAGCTCACGAAATGTCCTCCTGTGTGATGTGCGGTCTGTTCCCCGTCGTCCACGTTACCTGCCGGAAACATGGCCGACATTCCTGCTTCACGGTTCATTCCGTAGACTGGCATCAGTCGAAGAGCTCGGTTTGAGCCCTTCCTCCACATGCTGCTTATTGAGGAGAACACATGTTTAAGTCCCCCGAGGAAGTTCTGAACTTCATCAAGGAAGAAGACGTCAAGTTCGTTGACATCCGCTTCACCGACCTGCCTGGCGTCCAGCAGCACTTCAACGTGCCTGCCAAGTCCGTCGATGAGGACTTCTTCGTCAACGGGCAGCTGTTCGACGGCTCCTCCATCCGCGGCTTCCAGGGCATCGCAGAGTCTGACATGCAGCTCATCCCGGACGTGGAGACCGCCTTCGTGGACCCCTTCCGCGTGGAGAAGACCCTTGTGCTGAACTTCTCGATCGTCAACCCGCGCACCGGCGAGCCGTACCACCGCGACCCGCGCGGCGTCGCCGAGCGCGCTGAGCAGTACCTGGCCTCCACCGGCATCGCCGACACCGCCTTCTTCGCTCCCGAGGCCGAGTTCTTCATCTTCGACAACGTCCAGTACGAGTCCCACCCGAGCGGCTCCTTCTACAAGGTGGACTCGGAAGAGGCCTGGTGGAACTCCGGCCGCGAGGAAGAGGGCGGCAACCTCGGCTACAAGACTCCCGTCAAGGGCGGCTACTTCCCCGTGGCCCCGGTCGACAAGCAGGCTGACCTCCGCGACGCGATCTGTGTGGCGCTCGACGAGGCCGGCCTCGAGGTCGAGCGCTCCCACCATGAGGTGGGCGCTCCCGGCCAGGCCGAGATCAACTACAAGTTCGACACCCTCGTGCACTCCGCAGACGACCTGCTCAAGTTCAAGTACATCGTCAAGGGCGTCGCGGAGATGTACGGCAAGTCCGCGACCTTCATGCCGAAGCCGGTCTTCGGCGACAACGGCTCGGGCATGCACTGCCACCAGTCGCTCTGGAGCAACGGCGAGCCGCTCTTCTACGACGAGAAGGGCTACGCAGGCCTCTCCGACATGGCCCGCTGGTACATCGGCGGCCTGCTGAAGCACGCCTCCGCCGTTCTCGCCTTCACCAACCCGACGGTCAACTCCTACCGCCGCCTGGTCAAGGGCTACGAGGCTCCGGTCAACATGGTGTACTCGCAGGGCAACCGCTCCGCAGGCATCCGCATCCCGATCACGGGCTCCAACCCGAAGGCCAAGCGCATCGAGTTCCGCGCCCCGGACGCCTCGAGCAACCCGTACCTCGCCTTCGCCGCACAGCTCATGGCCGGCCTCGACGGCATCAAGAACCGCATCGAGCCGGCTGAGCCGATCGACAAGGATCTCTACGAGCTCCCGCCGGAAGAGGCCAAGGGCATTCAGGTTGCTCCCGGCTCCCTCGAGGAGGCGCTGACCGCTCTGGAGAACGACAACGAGTTCCTCCAGGAGGGCGGCGTCTTCACCCAGGACCTCATCGACACTTGGATCGCGTACAAGCGCGAGCACGAGATCGCCCCGCTCAACCTGCGCCCGAACCCGTACGAGTTCGAGCTCTACTACGGCTGCTAGCTAGATTCCGGGCCTAGATTGCCCGGACTCCGCAGAGGGTCCGCACACCGCGGGCAGGCCGTGAAAAAGCCCCAGGGGGATCCCAGCTTCGGCTGGGGTCTCCTTGGGGCTTTTTCAGTGCGGATCAGCCGAAGAAGCGCGCCTCGAACACAGCCCTGGCCCGACGGGTCACCCGGAGGTACTCCTCCTCGAGGGCATGCCCCGACCCCGGGGGGCGGCCGATCCAGCGGGCCACCGCCTCCAGCTCAATGCTCTTCGACGGAAGCACATCCGTGGCACGCCCGTTGTAGACCATCGTGGCCGCCCGGATGTCCGAGGCCAGCTCCCACGCCGCAGCCAGGATGCTTCGCTCAGCCGTGCTCACGTGCCCCGCCTCGCAGAGCGCTTCGAGCGCAGGCAGGGTCGAGCTGGTCCTCAGCTCAGGCACCTCATGGGCCCAGCGCAGCTGTCCGAGCTGGACCAGCCATTCGACGTCGCTCAAAGAGCCCCTGCCGAGCTTGAGGTGCCGTGCAGGATCCGCCCCGCGGGGCAGCCGCTCGCCCTCCACGCGCGCCTTGATCCGGCGGATCGTGGCGGCCTGCTCGCCGCTCAGTCCGCCCTGGGGATAGCGGAAGCGGTCTGCCATGGCGAGGAAGTCCGCCGTGAGCTCGTCGTCCCCCGCCATGGGATGCGCGCGAAGCAGGGCCTGGTACTCCCAGAGCTCGCCCCACCGCTCGTAGTACTCCGCATAGGAGTCCAGCGAGCGCACGAGCCTGCCCTGCTTTCCCTCGGGCCTCAGCGCGGCATCGACCTTGAGCACGAGCTCTGCGGGGATCGCCGGCTTGAGCGGCTGGGTGAGCATCTGCTGCATCCGCAGGATGACGCGCTCCGCCTGAGCGGCTGCGGCGTCGTCGTCCGCCCCGGGCTCGGCACGGTAGACATAGAGGACGTCCGCGTCGGACCCGTAGGTGATCTCGCGGCCTCCCTGGCGGCCCATCGCGATGACGGCGAGCCGGGCGAGGCGATCGTGGGTCTCGAAGTCCTCGTTCTCCGCGATGTGGAGCAGGCCGAGCACGCAGGCGCGGTCGACGACGGCGAGGGCCTCGCGCACCTCTGCCCCGTCGAGCAGGCCGGAGGCGTCGGCCAGAGCGATCCGCATGATCTCCCGCCGGCGCATGAGCCGCACGAACCGAGCTGCCGGCTCCGCCTGACTCTCCCGCTGGAGTTTGGAGCGGGCCTCCTGCCACAGGGTCTCGAAGGAGCGCGGGGCCAGGAGGGCATCCTCGCCGAGCCACTGGACGGACTCGGGGGTGAACTCCAGCCAGTCGGCGATGAGCCTCGAGGTGGAGAGCACGCGGCAGAGACGCTGCGCGCCCGCATTCGAGTCTCGGAGCATGCGCAGGAACCAGGGCGACTCCCCCAGCGCCTCGGAGAGACGCCGGAACGCCAGGAGGCCGCCGTCCGGGTTGACCCCGTCCGCGAACCAGCCGAGGAGCACCGGCAGCAGCTGCCGCTGGAGGACCGATCGCCGGCTGACGCCCTGCGTGAGCGCCTCGATGTGTCGCATGGCCCCGGCGGGGTCGATGTACCCGAGGGCGGCCAGACGGGCTTTGGCGTCCTCCGGGCTGAGCCGGATCTCTCCGGGCGTGAGGGACGCCGACGAGGTGAGGAGCGGGCGGAAGAAGATCTGCTCGTGGAGCGCGCGCACACGGCGCTTGGTCTCGTTCCAGCGTGCCGTGAGCGCCTCGGCGCCCCCCTCCACGCAGAGGGACTTGGCGAGAGCCTGCCGTGCCTGGTCCGACTCCGGCATGAGGTGGGTCCGTCGCAGCTTGACAAGCTGGATCCGGTGCTCGAGCGAGCGCAGGAATCTGTAGCTGGCCGCGAACTCCGCGCCGTCCTCCCTGCCGATGAAGCCTGCGTCCGTGAGGGCCTGGATGGCGGAGAGCGTGTCCCGCACGCGCAGCGACTCCTCGGTGCGCCCGTGAACGAGCTGGAGGAGCTGCACCGTGAACTCCACGTCCCTCAGACCGCCCTCGCCGAGCTTGATCTGGCGGCTGGCCTCCTCAGGCGGGATATTGCTCGTCACGCGGGCGCGCATGGCCTGGACGCCCTCCACGAACCCGGAGCGCTCCGATGACGTGTAGACGAGGGGCTGTGTGAGCTCCTCGAACCTGCGCCCGAGCTCTGAGTCCCCCGCGAGGAAGCGTGCCTTGAGGAGCGCCTGGAACTCCCAGTTGTGCGCCCACTTCTCGTAGTAGGCGGCGTAGGCCTCGACGGTGCGGACGAGGGCCCCGTCCTTGCCCTCGGGACGCAGGTTCGCGTCCACCTCCCACAGGCCCGGCTCCACACCGGGTCCGTGAAGCGCCTGCGCGGTGCTGCTCGCGATGAAGGTGCCGATCGTCGTCAGCAGGGTTCCGT
>JAGLBH010000149.1 GCA_018260285.1 Arthrobacter sp.
CGAGATTCTTACGGGGGTTGTTGCGCCGACCCTCTGACACCGCCCGCTCAGAACGCCGCGTTCTCTCGGCTGAGCGGGGTTGGGAGTGAAACGGGGGTTGGTGCCTTGCCCCGGGCTACTTCTTCTTGGTCTCCGCGTCCGCGAGGGGCTCCTGGGGAGTTGACTGTGCAGACATGCGGTTCGCCTGGAGTGCGGCGCCCACGATTCCGGCGTTGTTCTGGAGCTTGGCCGGAACAATGGGCGTCCGCAGCTTCAGGTGGGGCAGGAAGTCCTCGCTGCGCTTGGAGATGCCGCCGCCGACGATGAAGAGCTCGGGGGAGAAGAGGAACTCCACCTTCTCGAAGTAGGTCTGAAGACGGGTCTCAGCGTACTCCTTGAAGGGCATGTCGATCTTCTCGCGGGCTGACGCGGACGCCTGCGTCTCGGCGTCGTGCCCGTCGATCTCCAGGTGGCCCAGCTCGGCGTTCGGGATGAGGACGCCGTCGTGGATGAAGGCCGAGCCGATGCCCGTGCCGAGGGTGATGACGAGGACCGTCCCCTTGACGTCCTTGCCTGCGCCGTAGGCGGTCTCGGCCACGCCGGCGGCGTCGGCGTCGTTGAACACAGAGACCTCGCGGCCCAGCTTCTCGGTGAAGAGCTGGTCCACGTTCGTGCCGATCCAGGACTTGTCGATGTTCGCCGCAGAGAGCGCCACGCCGTTCTTGATGATGGCCGGGAAGTCCACGCCCACGGGGGTCGACGGGTCGAGCTTCTCCCCGCGGGAGTCCAGCTCGGCCACGATCTGGGCCAGCACCTCGGCGACGGCCTCAGGGGTGGCCGGCTTGGGCGTGGGGATGCGGAAGCGGTCCCCGACGAGCTTGCCCTTCTTCAGGTCGACAATCCCGCCCTTCATCCCGGTGCCGCCGATATCGATGCCGATGGCGAGGCGAGGATGCTTCTTGGTGGTGTCCTTGCTCATAAAAGGGGATTCGCTTTCGTCCTGGTGAAACGGGAAGGGACAGGGATCGGGGAGGCTCAGGGAAGGGTGAGGATCTCTGCGCCGTCTTCGGTGACGACGAGGGTGTGCTCGAACTGTGCTGTCCGGCGGCGGTCCCGGGTGACGACGGTCCAGTCGTCCGCAAGGGTCTTCGTGGCGATCGTGCCGCGCACGAGCATGGGCTCGATCGCCAGGCACAAGCCCGGCTTGATCTTGGCGCCCTTGTGCCCGGTGCGGTAGTTCAGGACGTCGGGGGCCTGGTGCATGGCCGAGCCGATGCCGTGGCCCACGTAGTCCTCGAGGATGCCCAGAGGCGCCCCCGGCTGCTCCGAGACGAAGTCGTCAATCGCATCGCCGATCTGGCCCACGTGGGTGGCCGTGGCGGCGGCTGCGATGCCGGCCCACATGGCCTCCTCGGTGATGTCCGAGAGGCGCTGGTCCTCAGGGTCTGCCTGGCCCACGAACACGGTCCGGGCGGAGTCAGAGTGCCAGCCGTCCACGATCGCGCCGCCGTCGATGGAGAGGATGTCTCCCTCCTCCAGCACGCGCGAACCGGGGATCCCGTGGACGACCTCCTCGTTGACCGAGACGCAGATGGTCGCCGGGAAGTCGTAGTACCCGAGGAAGTTGCTCTTGGCGCCCTCGGCCTCGAGGACGGCCCGGAAGGCCTTGTCCAGGTCTGCCGTGGTCACACCCGGCTTGACGGCCGCCTGAGCGGCGTCCAGTGCCTTGGCGAGGACGAGGCCTGCCCGGCGCATCGTCTTGATCTGCGCGGGGGTCTTGAGCTCGATCTTGCGCTGGCCGATCACAGAATCACTTCTTCACGGCGTCAAGCGCCGCGAGGATGCGTGCCGTGACCTCGGAGATCTCACCGAGGCCGTCCACCTGCACGAGCAGGCCGCGCTTCTGGTAGATGTCCACGAGCGGCTGGGTCTCCTTGGCATAGAGGCCGAGGCGGTGCTTGATGACGTCCTCGGTGTCATCCGCGCGGCCTTCGATCTCTGCGCGCCCCAGGAGGCGCTTGACGAGCTCTGCGTCGTCAGCGGTGAGCTGGAGAACGACGTCGAGCTCCGTGCCCAGCGTCGAGAGCATGGCGTCCAGCGCGTCCACCTGGCCCCGGGTGCGGGGGTAGCCGTCGAGGAGGAAGCCGTGGGCCACGTCCTCCTGGCCGAGGCGGTCCTCAACCATCGAGTTCGTCACCGAGTCGGGAACGAAGTCGCCGTTGTCGATGTACTTCTTCGCCTCGACGCCGAGCGGGGTGCCGTTCTTGACGTTGTGGCGGAAGATGTCGCCCGTGGAGATGGCGACGATCCCGAGCGACTCGGTGATCCGAGCGGCCTGAGTTCCCTTGCCGGAGCCGGGAGGACCAATGATGAGCATGCGTGTCATCGCAACAACCCTTCGTAGTGACGCTGCTGAAGCTGAGCGTCAATCTGCTTGACGGTCTCCAATCCGACGCCGACCATGATGAGGATCGAGGTGCCGCCGAACGGGAAGTTCTGGTTAGCCCCCACCAGCACCAGAGCGAGGAGCGGCACCGCGGCGATGAGGCCGAGGTACAGCGCGCCTGGAAGCGTGATGCGGGAGATGACGAAGTTCAGGTACTCGGCCGTGGGTCGGCCGGCCCGCACGCCGGGGATGAACCCGCCGTACTTCGCCATGTTATCTGCGACTTCCTCCGGGTTGAAGGTGATCGTCACATAGAAGTAGGTGAAGAAGATGATCAGCAGGAAGTAGGTGATCATGTAGATCGGGTGGTCGCCGCGGACCAGGTGCGCGTCAATCCACTGAACCCACTCAGGCGGGGTCTCCCCTGGGGTCTTCGGCGT
Source organism: Arthrobacter sp. (assembly GCA_018260285.1). Classification (GTDB taxonomy): domain Bacteria; phylum Actinomycetota; class Actinomycetes; order Actinomycetales; family Micrococcaceae; genus Falsarthrobacter. The sequence goes on from JAGLBH010000149.1 coordinate 2,806, forward strand.
ATTGAACTGCGCGATGAGCGTCGGCAGGTACAGCATCGAGGACGCGAAGATCACAGGGATGACGCCGGCCATGTTCACCTTGAGCGGGATGTACGTCGTTGTGCCGCCGTACGAGCGGCGCCCGATGACGCGCTTGGCGTACTGGACCGGAACGCGGCGCTGTGACTGCTCCACGAAGATGACGCCGACGACGATCGCGAGGCCGATGAGCAGCACAATCGAGAAGGTGCCCCAGCCCTTGGCCTGGACGATAGAGCCCATGGCGGACGGGAAGCCCGAGGCGATCGAGGTGAAGATGAGCAGCGACATGCCGTTGCCCACGCCGCGCTCCGTGATGAGCTCGCCCATCCACATGATGAGGGACGTTCCGGCTGTCAGGGTGATGACCATGAGCAGGATCGTGAGGAACGAGTCATCCGGGATGATCGGCAGCGGGCACTGGTGGTTGAACAGCGCGCCCGTGCGGGCAGTGGTGATGAGCGTGGTCGCGTTGAGCAGGCCCAGGGCGATCGTCAGGTAGCGCGTCCACTGGGTGAGCTTCGCCTGGCCGGACTGGCCCTCCTCGTGCAGCTCCTGGAAGCGCGGGATGATGACCCGCAGCAGCTGGATGATGATGCTCGCCGTGATGTACGGCATGATGCCGAGCGCGAAGATCGAGACCTGGAGCAGCGCGCCGCCGGAGAACAGGTTGACGAACTGGTAGGCGCCCCCCTTGGTCACATTCATGTTCAGGCACTGCTGAACGTTCGTGTAGCTCACGCCCGGGGCGGGGATGAAGACGCCGATGCGATAGATCGCGATCATCGCGAGCGTGAACAGCAACTTGCGGCGCAAGTCTTGAGTACGAAATGCACGGCCGATAGCGGTCAGCAAGTGTCCTCCTCAGACGGGAAAGGTGAGTGGCAGGCGATCGCTGCGGACCCCCAAGAGCCTGCGCAGTGAACACAAGCTTGAAGACAGTAGTCTACCGGCCTTCCCTGGATGGCGGTTCACTGTCAGGGGAACGACGCCGAGGTCGGCCTGCCGACAAACGCCCCCGCATTCTCGGGGGCCCCTCCTGTAAGCCCCCGCATATTCCATAACCCCCGTGAATTTCCGGGGGTGTATGGAATATGCGGGGGCGTAGAGGAGATCCATGGTGCCGACCCCGCCTCCTGCCGGCAAGACCCTCTTTCCCGGCAGCGCGTCCCCTGTCCCCCGCCGGCAACAGCAGAAGGCCCCCAGAGCCGAAGCTCTGAGGGGCCTTCTGGTGTGCTCAGACAGTCAGGACTGTTTAGAGCTCACCGGTGATCGTGCCGCCAGCGGCGGTGATCTTCTTCTCTGCCGATGCGGAGAAGGCGTGAACCTTCACATCGACCTTGACGCTGATCTCGCCGGTGCCGAGCACCTTGACGAGCTCGTTCTTGCGAAC
>JAGLBH010000014.1:0-11719 GCA_018260285.1 Arthrobacter sp.
CGATCCTGATGACGTCTTCGGAGAGATCCTCCGCAGCCCGCACATCCGCACACGACCAAGGAGCGTCCGTCCGAGTGAACGCTAAAGAAGGCCAGACCACCGTCCTGCCCGACGGCGACGCCGTCGCCCGCCGCGCCGCCGAAGAGTTCCTCCGTGTCGTCGCGGAGGCCCAGCGCGAGTTCGGGGCCGCTCACGTGGTGCTCACCGGCGGCACCCTCGGCATCCAGATGCTCGCGGAGGCCAAGAAGGTCATTGAGGAAGAGGGCTCGTCAGCGGACCTCACCCGGGTGGACTTCTTCTGGGGCGACGAGCGCTTCGTCCCTCGGGACTCCGACGACCGGAACGAGAAGCAGGCCCGCGAGGCGCTCCTCGACTGGGCTCAGGTCCCGTCCGACCGCATCCACCCGATGGGCTCGACGGACGACTTCGAGACCGTGGACGACGCCGCAGCCGCCTACGCCGCAGACCTCGTGGCCTTCGCGCCCGATGAGGCCGAGCTGCCTCGGATCGACCTGCTCCTCCTGGGGATGGGCCCGGACGGCCATGTGGCATCCCTCTTCCCCGAGACGGGACTCATCGAGGCGGAGGGCATCACGGTCGCTGTCCGGAACTCCCCCAAGCCGCCGCCCGAGCGCGTCTCCCTCACCCGCACCACCATCAATTCAGCGCGACGCGTCTGGCTTCTCGTCTCCGGGGAGGCGAAGGCCGCCCAGACTGCGGCTGCCTTCGCCGGGGAGCCTGCAGACGCAGTGCCCGCTGGCGCGGTGGCCGGCGTGGCCGAGACCCGCTGGCTCCTCGACACGGCCGCCTACTCGGAGATCGCCGCACGCCAGGAAGGCTGAGATCAGGCGCCTCTGCGCACAAGGGCGGGAGGCCGGCATTCTGTATCAGAATGCCGGCCTCCCGCCCTTGTGGCTGTGACGCCCCGTCGTGGCCAGCGGTCAGATGCCGAAGCGCTGCATGACGCCCAGCGCAATGATGGACGAGACCCAGACGAGGGCCACAATGAGCGTGAGCCGGTTGAGGTTGCGCTCTGCGACACCCGAGGAGTTGAGGGAGGAGCTGACGCCTCCGCCGAACACGTCGCTCATGCCACCGCCCTGGGCCTTGTGGAAGAGGACGAGGCTCGTCATGATGACGCTCGTCACCCCCAGGAAGCACAGAAGAACGGTCTTGAGAATTTCCACGGTTGCCTTTCAGCAGAGAAGGTTCAGGTCGAGAGGGCCGTCAGGCGACGACGTGCTTCTCGAACCTCACGATATTAGCAAACTCGCCTGCGTCCAGGCTTGCGCCGCCGACAAGCACGCCGTCGACGTCGGTCTGTCCGAGGGTCGCCGCAGCGTTGCCGGCCTTGACGGAGCCGCCGTAGAGCAGACGTGCCCCCTCGGCAGCCTCGGTCGAGTACTCGGAGGCGAGGAAGCCGCGGATCGCCGCGCACATCTCCTGCGCGTCGTGCTCGCTCGCGACCTCGCCCGTGCCGATGGCCCAGACGGGCTCGTAGGCGATGACGAGGTCCTTGACCTGCTCGGCGGTCAGGCCCTTGAGGGTCTCGGCCAGCTGGTCCAGTGTGAACGTCACGTGAGTTCCGGCCTGGCGCTCCTCGAGCGGCTCGCCGACGCAGACGATCGGCACGAGGCCGTGCCGCAGAGCCGCCTGGATCTTGCCCTGGAGGATCTCGCCGTTCTCGTTGTGCATGGCGCGGCGCTCGGAGTGGCCGACAAGCACGTAGGTGCAGCCCAGCTTCGCGAGGAACTGCCCCGAGATCTCGCCCGTGTAGGCGCCAGAGTCATGGACCGAGAGGTCCTGGGCACCGTAGCGCACGGGGAGATCGTCCCCGTTGATGAGCGTCTGGACGCCCCTCAGATCCGTGAACGGAGGAAGGACTGCCGCCTCCACGCGATCGAAGTCGTGATCCGCGTCCTGGAGCGTCCACGCCAGCTTCTGAAGGAGGGTGATGCCCTGGACATGGTCCATGTTCATCTTCCAGTTGCCCGCAATGAGGGGCGTGCGGACGAAGTTTCCATTGTTGATGATCGTCATGGAGGCGATCCTTTCTTCGGTCAGGTGTGAGCAGACGCGCGGACGAGTCCTAGCGCTGCTCGAGAGCGTCGATGCCGGGGAGCGTCTTGCCCTCCAGGTACTCGAGGCTCGCACCCCCGCCGGTGGAGATGTGGCCGAACTGGTCGTCGGTGAAGCCGAGCTGGCGAACGGCGGACGCCGAGTCCCCTCCGCCGACGACGCCGAAGCCCTCCGTCTGCGTGAGCGCCTCGGCCACGGCCTTCGTTCCGTGGGAGAAGGCCTCGATCTCGAAGACGCCCATCGGGCCGTTCCAGAAGATCGTCTTCGCCGAGCGGATCCGGTCCGCGAAGACTGCGGCGGACTCCGGGCCGATGTCCAGGCCCAGGCCGGTGCTGCCGAAGGAGGACTCCTCGATCTTGTCAGCGTCGACCACCTCATGGGCGGCGTCGGCCCCGAACTTCTCCGCCACGACGATGTCGGTGGGGAGCACGAACTCCTTGCCCTGCTCCTCAGCGCGCTTGAGGTATTCCTTGACGGTCTCGATCTGGTCCTCCTCAAGGAGGCTTCCGCCGACCTGATAGCCCTGGGCCGCGAGGAACGTGAAGACCATGCCGCCGCCGACGAGGAGCGTGTCCGCGCGGTCCAGCAGGTTGTCGATCACTGCGAGCTTGTCAGAGACCTTCGAGCCGCCGAGGACCACCACGTAGGGGCGCTCCGGGGACTCCGTCAGGCGGTTGAGGACGGTCAGCTCCGTGGAGACGAGGTCGCCCATGTACGAGGGGAGCTTCTGGGCGATGTCGTACACCGAGGCGTGCTTGCGGTGGACCGCGCCGAAGGCGTCGTCCACATAGGCGCCGCCCTCCCCCGCGAGATCCGCGAATTCCTGGGCGAGCTCAGCTCGCTCGTCGTCGTCCTTGCTCGTCTCACGAGCGTCGAAGCGGACGTTCTCGAGGACGAGCACCTGACCGTCGGTGAGGGACGCGGCGAGGGAGCGGGCGGACTCGCCCGTGACGTCCTCGGCAAGTGTCACGTCGAGGCCCGAGAGCTCGCGGAGCTTCTCAGCAGCCGGCTTGAGCGAGTACTGGGGGTCCGGCTGGCCCTTGGGGCGGCCGAGGTGGGCCAGGACGATGACGCGCGCTCCGGCCTCAGCCAGACGCTGGATGACCGGGATGGAGGCGCGGACGCGGCCGTCGTCGGCCACTTCGCCGTCCTTGAGGGGAACGTTGAGGTCCGAGCGGACGACGACGGTGCGTCCGCGAACCTCGGTCTCAAGAAGCACGTTCAGGTCCTGTGCAGTCATAGCTCAATCCTTACTCGGGCTGTCCGCCCGCGTCAGCAGTACTCCTCCTAGACTAGCCCGGAATGGGGCGCCCAGGGGGTAGAACAGGGCCCCGCCCATGAAACCCTCAGGATCGGGAAATCAGGGGCGGGGCCGTTCAGCGGAGATGCCGGGAGGCTCAGGCTGCGAGCTTCGCGCCGACGAACTTCGTCAGGTCCACGAGGCGGCAGGAGTAGCCCCACTCGTTGTCGTACCAGGAGACGACCTTGACCTGGTCGCCCATGGCCTTCGTCAGGCCGGAGTCGAAGATCGAGGAGTGCGGGTTGTGGACGATGTCCGCAGAGACCAGGGGATCCTCCGAGTACTCGAGAATGCCCTTGAGCTCGCCCTCGGCGGCCTTCTTCATGGCGGCGTTGACCTCTTCGGCCGTGACCTCGCGGGAGAGGGTGACGGTGAGGTCCGTCGCCGAGCCCGTGGGAACCGGCACACGCATGGCGAAGCCGTCCAGCTTGCCCTTGAGCTCCGGGAGAACCAGGCCGATGGCCTTGGCGGCGCCCGTCGAGGTGGGGATGATGGAGAGGGCTGCTGCGCGGGCGCGGCGGAGGTCCTTGTGGGGGGCGTCCTGGAGGTTCTGGTCCGCGGTGTACGCGTGAACCGTGGTCATGAGGCCGCGGACGACGCCGAACTCGTCGTTGAGCACCTTGGCGAACGGCGCAAGGCAGTTCGTGGTGCAGGAGGCGTTGGAGATGATGCTGTGCTTCTCCGCGTCATACTGCTCGTGGTTGACGCCCATGACAATGGTGATGTCCTCATCCGTGGCCGGAGCGGAGATGATGACCTTCTTGGCGCCTGCCTCAATGTGCTTGCGGGCGCCCTCGGCCTTGGTGAAGAAGCCCGTGGACTCGATGACGATGTCCACCTTGAGGTCGGCCCAGGGAAGGTTCGCGGGATCCTTCTCCGCGAAGGCCTTGATCTCCTTGCCGTCCACCACGATGGAGGTCTCCGTGGAGGAGACGGTGGAGGGAAGGACTCCGGCGATGGAGTCGAACTTCAGGAGGTGGGCCAGCGTCTTGTTGTCCGTGAGGTCGTTGATCGCGACGATCTCAACCTCGCCGGGGTTCTCTGCAACCGCACGGTAGAAGTTACGTCCGATGCGGCCGAAACCGTTGATGGCAACCCGAAGAGTCATTGGGAAGCGCCTTTCTGTATCACCTGGGGGGTTCTTCAGACACGACGCTGTGCCCTTTTTCACTTCTCATCTTAGACCGGTTGCCCCGAATGCGAAAGGCGCCCCGCCCACATTCACAGGGCGGGGCGCCTTCCGCAGAAGTCGCGAGATCCCGGCGCTGCCGGGAGGGGCGAATCAGAGGGTGATGAGCTGCGAGGCGCCCGAGCGAGCAGCCTCGAAGCGCTTGGCGACATCCGCCCAGTTGACGATGTTCCAGAAGGCCTTGACGTAGTCAGCCTTGACGTTGACGTAGTCGAGGTAGAAGGCGTGCTCCCACATGTCGAGCATGAGGAGCGGGGTCTGTGCCACGGGGACGTTGCCCTGCTGATCGTAGAGCTGCTCGATGAGAAGCTTGCCGGAGATCGGCTCGAAGGAGAGGAAGGCCCAGCCGGAGCCCTGGAGGGACGTTGCGGCTGCGTTGAACTGGGCGCGGAACTTGTCGAAGGAGCCGAAGGCGTCGTCGATCGCTGCGGCGAGCTCGCCCTCGGGCTTGTCTCCGCCCTCCGGGGAGAGGTTGTTCCAGAAGACAGAGTGGTTCGTGTGGCCGCCGAGGTGGAAGGCGAGGTCCTTCTGGAGGCGGGTGATGTTGCTGAAGTCGTCAGCGTCACGGGCTGCGGCAAGGCCCTCGAGAGCCTTGTTGGCGCCGTCGACGTATGCCTTGTGGTGCTTGCTGTGGTGCAGCTCCATGATGCGTGCGGAGATGTTCGGCTCCAGAGCTGCGTAGTCGTACGAAAGCTCGGGCAGGGTGTAGACGGTCATGGTGCTCCTCGATCGTGGGTGTTCAGTCATGCGACGAGCAGAGAACCTGCTCTGCTCTTCCCATCCTATGCAGAGACAACGCCTGAACGCAGGGGTTTATTCCCGAAGGCTGAGAGGAGGGCGTGTCAGGGGGACGTGGGCGGGGGCTGCCCAGAGGCGGAGCGGCAGGGGCGCAGTGGCGAAGCGGCAGGGGTGCAGTGGCGGCACGGAAGGGGGCAGCGGCGACGCGTCAGTGTCGGAACCGGGGCGGGCGGTGACAACAGCAAGGCCCGGGGGCCTGGCAACGGGCACGATCGCATACACCCCCATATATTCCACATACCCCCGGAAAATACAGGGGTTTATGGAATATCCGGGGGTTCACAGCGGGCACCCCCGAGAAGTTGGGGGTGCTACGAACTCCGCCCCCAAGAAACCGGGGGCGGACGGGTGGCGCCCCCAAGAAATCGGGGGTGCAGCCCTCCCAGACCCGCACCGCGAGGGAGCGGCGCTAGGAGGCGAGCCCCGCCTGGGTGTCCGGGATGCCGAGTTCAGCGGCACGGCGATCCGCCAGGGCCAGAAGACGGCGGATGCGGCCGGCCACGGCGTCCTTCGTCAGAGGCGGCTCGGCGATCCGGCCGAGCTCGTCCAGGCTTGCCTGCTTGTGGTCCACGCGCAGCTGGCCCGCGTAGCGCAGGTGCTCCGGGGCGTCCTCCCCCAGAATCCCCAGGGCCCGCTCCACTCGTGCCCCGGCGGCCACGGCGGCATGGGCGGAGCGGCGCAGGTTGGCGTCGTCGAAATTGGCGAGGCGGTTGGCTGTGGCGCGCACCTCGCGGCGCATGCGCTTCTCCTCCCAGCCGAGGAGGGTGTCATGCGCGCCGAGCCGGGTCAGCAGAGCGGCAATCGCGTCGCCGTCGCGCACGACGACGCGGTCCGAGCCCCTCACCTCGCGCGGCTTGGCCGCAATCTCCATCCGACGGGCAGCGCCGACCAGGGCCATGGCGGCCTCAGGGCCGGGGCAGGTGATCTCCAGCGCGGAGCTGCGGCCCGGCTCCGTGAGTGACCCGTGTGCGAGGAACGCACCGCGCCAGACGGCCTCCGCCTCGGCAAGCGAGCCGTTGACCAGGGCCGCCGGCAGGCCTCGGACGGGACGGCCCTTGTTGTCGAGGAGGCCCGTCTGCCGGGCCAGCAGCTCGCCGTTGCGGGCGGCGCGCACCACATAGTGCGCTCCCTTGCGCAGCGCTCCCCCGCCGGTGACGACGAGGATCTCGCTCGGGGCCCCGTACAGCTCCATGAGGGCCTGCTTCAGGCGGCGTGCGGTAGCCGCGGAATCGACCTCGGCCTCGATGACCACTCGCCCCTGGACGATGTGCAGTCCCCCGGCGAAGCGCAGAAGCGCGCAGACCTCGGCCTTGCGGACCGGGGCCTTGGTGATCTCGAGACGGGAGAGCTCTTCTTTGACTGCTGCAGTCAGTGACACCTGATCTCACTCCTCATTTTTCTTCAAAGATCTCACGATACGCGGTCGCCAGGCGCAGCACATCATGGTTCTCCGGCCGATCGCTCCGGCCGAGGTGCGCGTACTTGACCGATGCGCCGAGGAGCCGGGCGGTCTCCTCGAACCCAGGCCGGTCGTCGATCGTCTTCGGATCCACGAGGACGACGTCGAACCGCATGTCCGGGGCGATCGCCTGGAGGGCGCGAAGGTGGTCTCCCGGCGTCATGCCCGGAGTCTCCTTCGTCTCCGCCACGAGGTTCATCGTGAGGACCCGCTTGGCCTTCGACTCGGCCAGCGCAGTGCGGGCTGAGGGCAGGAGCAGGTGCGGAAGCACGGAGGTGTACCAGGAGCCGGGGCCGAGAATGATCCAGTCGGCCTCGTCCATGGCGGCCGCGGCCTGGGGGCATACGACAGCCTCCTCCGGGTGAAGCTCGACGTGCTCGATCCTCTGGCGCCGGCCCGCATGGCCCAGGGCCGCCTGCCCTACGACGCGCTCACGCACCGGGGCGCCCCCGGCGTCGTCCTGGTCGTCGACGATGACGTCTCCCTCGATGACGAGCGGAGTGAGGGACATCGGGAAGACGCGCCCGCGTGCGCCGAGGAGGGCGCCCGCCCACTGCAGGCCCGCGATCGGGTCCCCCAGCAGCTCCCAGAGGGAGAGGATGAGCAGATTGCCGAGGGCGTGGCCGTCGAGGGACGAGTCCGTGTCGGGGAGGCCCTTGAAGCGGTGCTGCATGGCGTCCCGCCAGGTCCGCCCCCAGTCGGAGTCGTCGCAGAGGGCCGCCAGGGCCATGCGCAGGTCCCCGGGAGGAAGCACGCCGAACTCCTTGCGGAGGCGGCCGGAGGACCCGCCGTCGTCGGCCACGGTGACGATCGCGGAGATCTCGGACGTGACGTAGCGCAGGGCCTGGAGCGTGGCGGAGAGGCCGTGGCCTCCGCCGAGAGCCGCGACGCGAGGAGCCTGGTAGAGGCTTGCTCCCGGGGTGACGATCGGCAGGGCGCCGGTGAAGAGCGACATCACTCCAGCCCCAGGTCGCGATGGTGCGCGCGCGCCCGAACCCCTGGGATCTGGTCGAGACGGCGGGCGAGCTCGATCGTCGTGGCCACGGAGCGGTGCTTGCCTCCGGTGCATCCCACGGCGATGAGAGCCTTGGGCTTGTTCTCGCGGACGTAGCCGGAGAAGACCGGGCGGAGGGACTTCTCGAAGAGGTCGAGGAACTCGGCGGCGCCCTCGGCGGAGAGCACGTAGTCACTCACCTCCTTGGACTGGCCGGTCTTCGGGCGCAGCTCGGGAACCCAGTGAGGGTTCGGGATGAAGCGCACGTCGGCCACGATGTCCGCGTCGATGGGCAGGCCTCGCTTGAAGCCGAAGCTCATGACCGTCACGTCGAGGTCAATGGCCTCCTCCGCCTGGTAGAGCTCCCGGATGGCGCGCGTCAGGTCGTGGACGTTGAAACCGGACGTGTCGATGACGCGGTCGGCCTGAGTCTTGAGCGGCTCCATGACCTTGCGCTCGGCGGCGATGGCGTCAAGAATGCGGTACTGCTCGATGAACGGGTGCGGGCGGCGCCCGGCCTCGAAGCGGCGCACGAGCACCTCGTCCGCGGCGTCCAGGAAGAGCGTGCGGACCGTGACCCCGCTGGCGCGGAGGCTCTCGATGGCCTCCAGCTGCGCCTGAGCGAGCTCCGGGGAGGTGATGAGCGTCGTGATCGCCAGGCGGTCGATCGGGCACTCCACCGCGGAATGGGTGGCGAAAATCTCGATCATCTGCGGAGGCAGCTGCTCGACGACATGCCAGCCGATGTCCTCCAGCGCGTTGCCCGCGGTGGTGCGGCCTGCACCGGACATCGAGGTGACGATGAGCATCTCGGAGGAATCGGGGACGACGAGGGGTGGCGAGCTCACAGAGTGGTCCTTCAGGAGAGTGACTGATGCCTTCCCAGGCTACAGGGCAGGCCCGCCCGCTGCCGAGACGCCGTCTCTCTGCGCGAGGTGCTCCGCGATGGAGGAGGCCAGCGACGGGCCGATGCCCTTGACGGAGGCAATCTCCTCCGCCGAGGCCTCCTGAAGCCGGGCCACCGAGCCGAACGCCTCGATGAGCGCGGCCTTGCGGGCAGGGCCCAGGCCCTGGATCTCGTCCAGCACGGACTCTGTCATGGACTTGCTGCGCTTGGTCCGATGGAAGGTGATAGCGAAGCGGTGGGCCTCGTCGCGAATGCGCTGCAGCAGGTAGAGGCCCTGGCTGGAGCGGGGCAGGATCACGGGGAACGGATCGTCCGGCAGCCACACTTCCTCGAGCCGCTTGGCGAGCCCGACCACCTGGATGTCGGCGAGTCCCATCTCGTGGAGCGTCTCGGAAGCGGCAGAGACCTGAGGCGGGCCGCCGTCGACCACCACGAGGCTCGGGCGATACCCGAACTTGGGCACGCCGGAGGGCTCGGCCTCCTCGGCCAGGAGGCGGCTGAACCGACGGCGGATGACGTCCCGCATCGAGGCCGTGTCATCGCGGGCCGCCTCCCCCGTGATGGAGAAGCGCCGGTATTCGGACTTGCGGGGAAGGCCGTCCTCGACGACCGTCATGGAGGCGACGACGTTGGTGCCCTGGACGTGGGAGACGTCGTAGCACTCGATGCGCATGAGGGGATCCGGCAGCCCGAGGGCCGTCTGCAGCTCGGTCAGAGCGGCCGAGCGCTGCGTGAGGTCATTCGAGCGGCGGGACTTGTGGAGGGCCAGGGCCTGCTCGGCGTTGACCCGGACGGTCTCGAGGAGCTCGGCCTTCTCACCGCGCTGCGGAACCCGGATGGAGACGGCGGCGCCGCGGAGGGCGGTGAGCGCCGCCGCGACGTCCTCTGCATCCCTGGGAGCTGCGGGCACGAGGATCTCCGGGGGAATGCGCTCGGAGTCGTTCATGTCCGAGTACACCTGCGTGAGGAGCTGGGCGATCATCTCCGGCTCCGAGATGTCCTCGACCTGCTCCATGACCCAGCCGCGCTGACCGCGGATGCGCCCGTCCCGCACGTGGAACACCTGGACGCTCGCCTCGAGCTCGTCGGCGGCCAGGGCGAAGAGGTCCGCGTTCGTGGACTCGCTGAGCACCACGGCGTTGCGCTCGAAGACCCGTTTGAGGGCCGCGAGGTCATCCCGGAGGCGGGCTGCCAGCTCGAAGTCCTGCCGGGCTGCGGCCTCCTTCATCTGGGCTGTGAGGCTCCTGATCGTCGGCCCCGTGCGCCCGTTCATGAACGCCACGAACTCCATGGCCAGCTCGTAGTGCTCGTCCTTGCTGATCTTCCCGACGCAGGGCGCCGAGCACTTGCCGATGTACCCCAGGAGGCAGGGCCGGCCTGAGCGCTCCGCCCGGTTGAAGATGCCGGCGGCGCAGCTGCGGACGGGGAAGACGCGCAGCATCGTGTCCATCGTCTCCCGGATGGCCTTGGCAGGGTAGAACGGGCCGAAGTACTTGACGCCCTTGCGCTTGTCCCCGCGCATGACCTGCACGCGGGGGAAGCGCTCGTTGACCGAGATCGCGAGGTACGGGTAGGACTTGTCATCCCGGAACATGATGTTGAACCGGGGCGCAAACTCCTTGATCCACGTGTACTCGAGCTGAAGCGCCTCGAGCTCGCTGCCGACGACGGTCCACTCGACGCTGCTCGCCGTCGTCACCATCTGGCGCGTCTTGGGGGTGAGTCCCGCGGGGTCCGCGAAGTACGAGGAGAGGCGCGAGCGGAGATTTTTCGCCTTGCCCACGTAGATGACCCGCGCATGGGGGTCTCGGAAGCGATAGACGCCCGGCTGGGTGGGGATCTCGCCGGGGGCAGGGCGATAGGACTGAGGGTCCGTCATCGAGGCGGCGGCCTCAGGAATCGGCAGGGCGGGCGTTGTAGCCCTCTGCCCGCGGCTGGCCCGTGAGGGCGTGGATGGCGTCCATGACGGCGTCAGTGGCCTGTCGGCGCACGGGCAGCGGGTGTTTCTCCCCCACGTGCTCGAACTGCAGCGGCTCGCCGATGTGGAGGCTGAAGGGGCGCGGCACGATCCAGTTCCGGTCGGCTGGCTGAAGCCGCTCCGTGCCGATGAGTCCCACGGGCACCACGGGGACGCCCGTGGCCAGCGCGAGCCATCCCACGCCGGTCTTCCCCCGGTAGAGGCGCCCGTCCCGCGAGCGTGTGCCCTCGGGATAGATGCCGACGCCGTCGCCCTTCTCGAGAATGCCCCTCAGCTGGCGGAGGGCCGCGACGGCCTCGGCCTGCTCGCCTCGCTCCACCGGCACGGAGCCCACGCCCTCGAAGAAGGCCTTCATGATGCGCCCCTTGATCCCGGGGGTGGTGAAGTACTCCGCCTTGGCGAAGAACGCCACGGGTCGGGGCATGAGCGCCTGGATGATCACCGAGTCCAGGAAGGAGAGGTGGTTTGAGGCGACGATGAACGGGCCTTCCGACGGCACGTTCTCAAGCCCTGTGATCGTCGGACGGCACAGGGTCTTGATGATGCGGCGCACGGCGGCGTGCGTGAAATCGTAGGCCTTCATACGGGTGAGTTTATCGCCGATCCAGTCCTCAGCGAGAGCCGAGGATCTCCTTGAGGAATGCGCCGGTGTGGCTGCGCTTCTCCTGGGCCACGGTCTCCGGTGTGCCCGTCACGAGGACCTCGCCTCCGCCGGAGCCGCCCTCCGGCCCCAGGTCGATGACCCAGTCCGCCGCCTTGATGACATCCAGGTTGTGCTCGATTGTGATGACCGTGTTGCCCTTGTCCACGAGGCCCTGGAGCACGAGGAGGAGCTTGCGGATGTCCTCGAAGTGCAGGCCCGTCGTCGGCTCGTCGAGCACGTAGACGGAGCGCCCGTTGGAGCGCTTCTGGAGCTCGGCCGCGAGCTTGACGCGCTGGGCCTCGCCGCCGGAGAGCGTGGTGGCCGGCTGGCCCAGGCGGACGTACCCGAGGCCCACGTCCACGAGAGTGTTGA
>JAGLBH010000014.1:11729-19552 GCA_018260285.1 Arthrobacter sp.
TTGAGGTGACGGGCAATCGGGGCGAAGGCGCTGAAGAACTCCGCAGCCTCCTCGATGGGCATGTTGAGCACCTCGGCGATGTTCTTGCCCTTGTACTGGACCTCGAGCGTCTCGCGGTTGTACCGAGCCCCGTGGCAGACCTCGCACGGGACGTAGACGTCCGGGAGGAAGTTCATCTCGATCTTGATCGTGCCGTCGCCCGAGCAGTTCTCGCAGCGGCCGCCCTTGACGTTGAAGGAGAAGCGCCCCTGCTGGTAGCCGCGGATCTTCGCCTCGTTCGTCTCGGCGAAGAGCTTGCGGATGTGGTCGAACACCCCGGTGTAGGTGGCCGGGTTGGAGCGCGGCGTGCGCCCGATCGGCGACTGGTCCACGTGGATCACCTTGTCCAGGTTCTCCAGGCCCGCGATCTTCTTGTGGCGGCCTGCCACGAGCTTGGCCCCGTTGAGCTTGGTGGCCAGCGTCTTGTAGAGGATGTCGTTGACGAGCGTCGACTTGCCCGAGCCGGAGACGCCCGTGACAGCTGTGAGCACGCCGAGGGGGAAGTCCACGGTGACGTTGCGGAGGTTGTTCTCCTTCGCGTCCACGACCGTGATGACGCGCTTCGGGTCGATCGGTCGGCGCTCCGCGGGAATGGGAATCTCGCGGCGGCCCGAGAGGTAGTCGCCCGTGATCGACTCGGTATTGGCCTTGAGGCCTTCCACCGAGCCGGAGTGGACGATGACTCCCCCGTGCTCGCCGGCACCGGGTCCCACGTCCACGATCCAGTCGGCCTCGTGGATCGTGTCCTCGTCGTGCTCGACGACGATGAGCGTGTTCCCGAGGTCCCGCAGGTGGGTGAGCGTCTCGATGAGGCGCCGGTTGTCCCGCTGGTGCAGGCCGATGCTCGGCTCGTCGAGGACGTAGAGCACGCCCACGAGGCCCGAGCCGATCTGCGTGGCCAGGCGGATGCGCTGGGCCTCGCCGCCCGAGAGGGTCCCTGCGGCGCGCTCGAGGTTGAGGTAGTCCAGGCCCACGTCGAGGAGGAACGTGAGGCGGGCGTCGATCTCCTTGAGGACCTGCTCGGCGATGTGCGCCTCGCGGGCGGTGAGCTCGAGGGTCGAGAAGAAGCGAGAGGCCTCCCCCATCGGCAGGGCGGCGACCTCGGCAATGGACTTGCCGCTGACGGTCACGGAGAGGGCCGTGGGGTTGAGGCGGGCGCCGTTGCAGGCCGGGCAGGGCACCTGGCGCATGTACTCGGCGTACTTCTCGCGGGCGGAGTCGGACTCCGTCTCCTCGTGCTTGCGGTGGATGTACTGGACGACGCCTTCGAACCCGGAGGTGTACTTGCGCTCCCGGCCGAAGCGGTTCTTGTAGGCCACCGTGACCTTGTAGTCCTTGCCGTGGAGAATGGCCTTCTTCGCCTTGGCGGAGAGGGAGCTCCACGGGTCCGTCATCGAGAAGCCGAGCTCCTTGGCGAGGCCGGACATGAGGCGGATCCAGTACTCGGTGGTGGCGGTGCCCTGGGACCACGGGGCAATGGCGCCCTCGGCGAGGGAGAGATCCGGGTTGGGGACGATGAGCTCCTCGTCCACCTCGAGACGGTTGCCGATGCCGGAGCACTCGGCGCACGCGCCGAAGGGGTTGTTGAAGGAGAAGCTGCGCGGCTCCACCTCGTCGAGGGCCAGCGGGTGCTCGTTGGGGCAGGCGAGGTTCTCGGAGAAGGCGCGAATGCGGCCGGGGTCGTCCTCCGCGAGATCCACGAAGTCGATAAGCACGCGGCCCTCGGCGAGGCCCAGGGCGGTCTCCACCGAGTCGGTGAGGCGCTGCTGGATGCCGTCCTTGATGGCCAGGCGGTCCACAACCACCTCGATGGTGTGCTTGAACTGCTTGCCGAGCGTCGGCGGGTCGGAGAGCTGAACCGTCTCGCCGTCGACCCGAGCGCGGGAGTAGCCCTTGGCCGTGAGCTCCTGGAAGAGGTCCACGAACTCGCCCTTGCGGCCGCGCACCACGGGCGCGAGGATCTGGAAGCGGGTCCGCTCCTCGAGCTCGAGGAGCTGGTCCACGATCTGCTGAGGGCTCTGCTTGGCGATGAGCTCGCCGCAGACCGGGCAGTGTGGGCGACCCACGCGCGCCCAGAGGAGGCGCATGTAGTCGTAGATCTCGGTGATCGTGCCGACGGTCGAGCGGGGGTTCTTGCTCGTGGACTTCTGGTCGATGCTCACCGCCGGGGAGAGACCTTCGATGAAGTCCACGTCCGGCTTGTCCACCTGGCCCAGGAACTGGCGCGCATAGGCGGAGAGGGACTCCACGTACCGGCGCTGGCCCTCCGCGAAGATCGTGTCGAAGGCCAGGGAGGACTTGCCTGATCCGGAGAGGCCCGTGAAGACGATCATGGCGTCTCGCGGGAGGTCCAGATTCACGTTCTTCAGGTTGTGCTCGCGGGCTCCCTGGACCACCAGGCGGTTGAGAGCGGTGCGAGGGCTGGGCGCGGTATCCGTTGTCGAAGAGGTCACGAGGCAAGCATAGTCGAACGCGTGTTCGACGGCTCTGCTCGGGGCACGGCCACGAGGGGCCGCTCGCAGCGGGCTGCCGCGGCGTCGACCATCTGGTGAAGCTCTGCCGTGCCGAGACCGGCCCGAGAAGCGCGCGTGACCAGCTGGCACACGAGCTGCTGAATCTCTCCCCGCAGCTGGTTCGCGTCGGTCGAGACCAGCGTGCCCGCTCGCCCGCGGCCCTCGACGAGCTTCCACTCCTCGAGCCGCTTGTAGGCCTTCGCCACCGTGTTGACGGCGATGCCGAGGTGCTCGGCCAGCTTCCGCACCGGGGGGAGGCGGTCGCCGGCACGGGTGTCGGCCCGGTTGATGGCGTCGACCACGGCAGCTGTGATCTGTCCGACAGGCGGGCCGGAGTATTTTCTCAACTCGTGCCTGGACAACCAATCGGGGATGGGGGTTTCCATGGTATTTCCTTTAGAGACCGGGGGATTGCCGCAGACGACGGAAAATCGACGCGTGGCATACAGAATAAGGGGAAACGACGGAATTCAGGTATTCATGTTCACCAGGGGCCCCTGCGCTGCCCCCGCGGCCAGGGGGCTAGTCTGGAAATGTGATCGCTGACTTTCTCCCTCCCCTGACCGACGCCCCCCATCTGACCGGCCTTTTCGGCGCTCACCGTGCTCAGAGCGAGGAGGAGCTCCTCGAGGCCTTCGAGAAGTTCGCCGCCCATCGCGGGCTCACCCTCTACCCCGCGCAGGAGGAGGCGGCCATGGAGCTCGTCTCCGGCCGGCACGTCATCCTCTCCACCCCCACCGGCTCCGGAAAGTCGATGGTGGCGATCGCCGCCCACGTCTTCGCCTACGCCCGCGGAGAGCGCAGCTACTATACGGCCCCGATCAAGGCCCTCGTCTCGGAGAAGTTCTTCGACCTCGTCAAGGTCTTCGGCGCGGAGAACGTGGGCATGGTCACGGGAGACTCCTCCGTCAACTCAGATGCGCCCATCATCTGCTGCACCGCAGAGATCCTCGCGAACATCGCCCTCCGCGAGGGCCGCCTGGCGGAGGTGGGCACCGTGGTCATGGACGAGTTCCACTTCTACGGCGACCCCCAGCGCGGCTGGGCCTGGCAGATCCCCCTCATCGAGCTGCCCCAGGCGCAGTTCCTCCTCATGTCCGCAACCCTTGGAGACGTCTCCCGCTTCGAGACGGAGCTCCCCGCCGCCACCGGCCGCGAGCTCTCCGTCATCGCCCACACGGACCGCCCCATCCCCCTCCACTTCTTCTATTCGGAGGACCCGCTTCAGGATCAGCTCGCCGAGCTGGTCTCCACGAAGCAGACCCCCGTCTATGTGGTGCACTTCTCGCAGCTCGAGGCCATCGAGCGAGCCCAGGGACTGGCCAGCCTCAGCCTTCTCACCAAGGCGGAGAAGGAGCTCATCGGAGAGGCCATCGGGGACTTCCGCTTCTCCGCGGGATTCGGCAAGGTGCTCTCCCGTCTGGTCCGATCCGGCATCGGCGTGCACCACGCGGGCATGCTGCCGAAGTACCGCCGGCTCGTGGAGCAGCTGGCCCAGCGCGGCCTCCTGAAGGTCATCTGCGGCACGGACACCCTGGGCGTGGGCATCAACGTGCCCATCCGCACGGTGCTCATCACGGCGCTCTCCAAATACGACGGGACGAAGTCCAGGATCCTCCAGGCTCGCGAGTTCCACCAGATCGCGGGACGAGCGGGACGAGCGGGATTCGACACCGCGGGCACCGTCGTCGTCCAGGCCCCCGAGCACTCCATCGAGAACAAGAAGGCCATGGAGAAGGCGCGGGCGAAATTCGGCGAGGACGAGCGCAAGCTCCGCCAGGTGACGAAGAAGAAGCCGCCGGAAGGGTTCATCTCCTGGGGCGAGCCGACCTTCTCGCGCCTCGTGAGCGCGGAGCCCGAGCCGCTCTCCCCCACGATGCGCCTGACGCACTCGATGGTCATCAACCTCCTGGCGCGCTGCTCCGACCCGATCGACGCTGCCCGGCACCTCATCGAGAACGCCCACGTTCCGCAGGCCCGCCAGTTCGCCCTCAAGCGCCAGGGGCTCGGCATTCTCCGGGAGCTCATGGCCGGAGGCCTCGTCAAGGCGTACCCGCACCGGGACTCCTGCGGCCGCCGGATCGCGCTGACGGCCGAGGTGCCGGAGAACTTCGCGCTCAACCAGCCGCTGGCTCCCTTCGCGCTCGCCGCGCTGAGCACCCTCGACGACGAAGCCGCAAGCTACGCGATGGACGCCGTGAGCGTCATCGAGGCCATCCTGGACGACCCGCGCCAGGTCCTCTCCGCCCAGCACAAGCAGGCCCGCACCGAGGCCATGGGCGCCATGAGGGCCGAGGGCCTCGACTACTCCGAGCGCATGGCGAGGCTGGACGAGGTCACCTACGAGAAGCCTCTCGAGGAGCTTCTGGAGCAGAATCTCGAGGTGTACCGGTCCGGCGCCCCCTGGCTCGCGGGGCTCGAGCTCTCCCCCAAGTCGATCGTCCGGGACATGTTCACCCGGGCCATGAACTTCCCGGAGTTCGTCAACCACTACAGCCTGGCCCGGAGCGAGGGCGTGCTTCTGCGCTACCTCTCCGACGCGTACCGGACCATGAGCCACCTCATCCCGCCGGAGGCCATGACCGAGGACCTGGAGGACGTCATCGAGTGGCTGGGCGAGCTCGTCAAGCAGACGGACTCCTCCCTGCTCGACGAATGGGAGAAGCTGCAGAACCCGGACGCGGACGAGACTGAGTCGCCCCTGCCGCCGGCTCCGATCGGGGTGACGACGAACGAGCGCGCCTTCGTGACGATGATCCGCAACGAGCTCTTCCACCGGGTGCGCCTCTTCGCCGACGAGCAGAACACAAAGCTGGCCGAGCTCGATGCCGCGGCGGGCGGGAGCATGACCGCCGACGACTGGGCCGACGCGCTCGACGACTACTTCGGCGAGTACGAGGACATCGACGACACCGCCGAGGCCCGTGCCGCCGACCTGCTCATCCTCCGCCGGACCGGCCGCAAGTGGACCGCCCGGCAGATCCTCAAGGACCCCGAGGGGAACCGGGACTTCGGCTTCGACGCGGAGATCGACCTGGACGCGTCCGACGACGCCGGAAGCCCCGTCATCCGCATCGCCCGCGCAGGGTTCGCCGGATGATCCCCTGCCCGTGCCCCGCTGACCGAGGAGAAGAATGACGAACACTGCTGCGCGCTCTGGCCACACCGCCGGATCCTCTGCTCTCCGCACCGGGCCGACCCGGCCCCTGGGCGCGGATCTCCAGCTCACCGAGCACCGGCTCGCCGTGCCCCTGCGCTACGAGGAGGACCCGCGCTCCCTCGAGCCGGCGGACGGCCGAGAGATCGAGATCTTCGCCCGCGAGTTCAGCCGACCGGATGCCGCCCCGGGCACGCCGTGGCTGCTCTACCTCCAGGGCGGGCCGGGGTTTCCCGGAACCCGGTACACGAGCCACGGGGGCTGGCTCAAGGCGGCGACGGAGCACTTCCGCGTGCTCCAGCTGGACCAGCGAGGCACAGGCCTCAGCCATCCGGTGAGCCGGACGACCCTCGCCGGAACCCCCGCAGAGCAGGCCGAGACGCTCCGCTGCCTCCGCGCAGACTCGATCGTCAAGGACGCTGAGCGGCTGAGGCTGGCCCTCGGCGTCGACCAGTGGTTCACCCACGGCCAGAGCTACGGCGGATTCATCACGACCACCTATCTCTCCTTCGCCCCGGAGTCCCTCGCGGGGTCGATGATCACGGCGGGGCTGCCGCCCCTGGCCCACGGGGTGGACGACGTCTACCGCTCCACCTTCCGGGCCGTGGCGCGCCGGAATGAGGAGTTCTTCGGCTGGAGCCCCTCGGACGAGGAGCACCTGGCCCGCATCTGCCAGCACGTGCGGAGCACCCGCGAGCTGGTGGACGGCCACGCGCTGCGGCCGGGACACATCCAGCGCCTGGGCATGATGCTCGGAGGGAACACCCGGGTCCACGGCCTCCACTACCTGCTCGCGGAGGCGTTCGAGCGCCGCTCCGACGGCCAGTGGGGCCTGACGGCCGCTTTCAAGCGGGCCGTGTGGAACCACTTCACCCAGGAGACCTCTCCCCTCTACACGGTGCTCCACGAGACGATCTACGCGGACGCCGCGCCCACCCGCTGGTCAGCATGGCGCGTCTCCTCCGAATTCCCCGAGTTCAGCGAGGATGCTGACGTGCCCCGACTCACGGGCGAGATGATGTATCCCTGGCACGTGCAGACGGACCCCGCGACGTCGAGCCTCTCCGAGGCGGCCGAGATCCTCGCGAACGATGACTCCTGGGGGCCGCTCTACGACCGCGCCCGGCTCGCGGCGAACACCGTGCCCGTCGCCGCCGCCGTCTTCCGGGACGACATCTACGTGACCCGTGAGGTCTCCCTCGCGTCCGCCGCAGGCATCCAGGGCATCAGCCTCTACGAGCGGGACGACCTCCACCATGATGGAATAGCAGAAGACGGCGCCACGCTGTTCACCGAGCTCGCAACCCGAATCGGCAGGATCTGACATGAACCCACCCAGGAAATCAACGCGGGCCATCTCGCTCGGCATCACGGCGCTCATGGCGGTGACCCTCACGGGCTGCTCCGCGAGCACGACCGAAGTGGACGCGGACTACGCCAAGGTGTGCCGCGACCAGAACACGCAGCAGCGGGTCGAGGACAGCGAGTGCAGCTCAAGCGGCTCGCGGACGAGCGGCTCGCACTTCGGCTGGTACTACCTGGCCCTCAACGGCGGCAAGAGCGTGCCGCGCGTCGGCAGCACGCTCTCCGGGGGCACGGCCACCCTGCCCAGCGGGTCCAAGGCCCAGACCGTCTCCTCCAAGGGCGGCACCTACGGCAAATCCGGCACGGTCTCCCGCGGCGGGTTCGGCAGCAAGGGCGGAGGTGCCGGCAGTTGAGGCGCATTCTCACCGCTCCCCGCCCCGGGTGGGAGGAGATCATCACGTCCCAGGGCCTCACCTTCTCGCTCAACGAGCTCAAGGACGACGCCGGGCGCCCAGCAGGAGTCAGCCACTACTGGAACGAGAGCGCGGCCTACGAGTTCACGCTCTCCGAGGTCCTCGCCCTCGAGAAGGTCACGGAGGACCTGCACCGGATGAGCCTCGAGGCCGCCCGGTTCCTCGCCGAGGAGTCGCTCAAGCCCGGGAGCCCCTGGCGCCAGCTCGGCATCCCCGACTCCGCCCTGGACTACGCCCGCGCATCCCTGGCCCGAGGGGACCAGAGCCTCTACGGCCGGTTCGACCTCGTCTATCGGGATGAGCACTCCCCCGCCAAGATGCTCGAGTACAACGCGG
>JAGLBH010000150.1:0-1975 GCA_018260285.1 Arthrobacter sp.
CCGAAGCGGGGAAGCTGTCCGGTGTGCTCAGCCCCGAGCAGGACGTCGTCGACCCCCACGATCTTCAGAGTGTCCGCCTTCTGGCGGTTCTCCGGCGAGTCGAGGCCGTCCACGAGAATGACCCGCGCGCCGAGCTCGGCGAGGGTGTCGGCTGCCGCGAAGCCCGAGATCCCGAGGCCCGTGACGACGACGCGGAGGCCCGAGAAGTCGGAGTCCCAGCTCGTGAGGGAGTCGAGTCGGCTGCTGTCCGTCACAGTGTTGTCCTGCGTCACGAGAGTTTGACCACCCAGTCGAAGTAGAAGATGCCGAGGCCCACGGCGACGAAGAGGCCTGCGAGGATCCAGAAGCGGATCACCACGGTCACCTCAGCCCAGCCCATGAGCTCGAAGTGGTGCTGCAGCGGCGCCATCTTGAAGACGCGCTTGCCGCCGGAGAGCTTGAAGTACCCCACCTGGATGATGACCGAGAGCGTGATGAGCACGAACAGGCCCGCGATGATCGGGAGCATGAGCTCGGTGCGGGTGAGGATGGCGAAGCCAGCCACCGCGCCGCCGAGGGCCAGCGATCCCGTGTCACCCATGAAGATCTTGGCCGGGGACGCGTTCCACCAGAGGAACCCGACGAGCGAGCCGCAGAGGATCGCGGCGATCGTCGCCAGGTCCATGGGGTCGCGCGTCTGGTAGCACGCGGCCTCAATGACCCTGCCCCGAGAGCAGGCCTGGTTGGACTGCCAGATGCCGATGAGGAGGTAGGCGCTGAACACCATGATGGCGGCGCCGCCCGCCAGGCCGTCCAGGCCGTCCGTCAGGTTCACGCCGTTCGAGGCCGCCGTGACGATGAGGTTGGACCAGATGACGAACAGGACAGTCCCGAGGAGGGTGCCCGCGAACGCCAGATTGAGCCAGGGGATGTCCCTCTGGAAGGAGATGT
This sequence comes from Arthrobacter sp., assembly GCA_018260285.1. GTDB lineage: Bacteria > Actinomycetota > Actinomycetes > Actinomycetales > Micrococcaceae > Falsarthrobacter. The sequence continues at coordinate 931 of JAGLBH010000150.1, forward strand.
GGAAGGACGCGGGAGTGAGCCCGGACCCGTTCGGGAACTGAAGCGCCAGAAGCGCGAAGACGACGCCGATGCCCGTCTGCAGGATGATCTTTCCGCGGGGGGACAGCCCCAGGCTCCGCTGGTTCGAGATCTTCTTGTAGTCGTCGATGAAGCCCACGAAACCCATGCCCGCCATGAGGAAGAGCAGGAGCATGCCAGAGGCCGTCGGGTGGAACCCCGTGCCCCGGACGAGCCCCACGATGAGGTGCGAGGCGAAGTAGGAGAAGATCACCGAGAGGACGATGAGGGCACCGCCCATCGTGGGCGTGCCGCGCTTCGTGTGGTGCTCTTGCGGGCCGTCGTCCCGGACGAACTGACCGTAGCTTTTGCGAACGAGGAACGCGATGAAGTACCGCATGCCGATCAGCGTGATCAGCAGGGACATCGCCGTGCCCATCAGAAGGGTAATCACGAGTTCTTCGCTCCTTGACGATCGTCTGCTGCGGTCCGGCTGTCCGTATGAAATGCTATCCGATCGCCCAGTTCGCGCAGCCGGGAGTCCCGGGAAGACTTGAACAGGACGATGTCCCCCGGCTCCAGGCTCTCTCGGAGCACAGCCTCGGCCTGGTCGATGTCCTCGACATACTGGGCCTCGTCTCCCCAGGAGCCCTCCATGACCGCCCCGTTCCAGAGGGGACGGGCGAGCGGGCCCACGGCGAGCACCTTGGAGATGTTGAGGCGCACCGCGTAGCGGCCGACGGCGTCGTGCTCCTCGATGCTGCTCTCCCCCAGCTCGAGCATGCCCCCGAGGACGGCCCATGTGCGCCGACCCTCGGCCATGTCCGCGAGGGCGCGCAGGGCTGCCCTCATCGACTCGGGGTTCGCGTTGTACGCGTCGTTGACCACGGTGACGCCGTCAGGCCGGTCGGTCCGCTCCATGCGCCAGCGGCTCGCGGCCCTCTGGCTGCTGAGGGAGGCCGCGACCTTCTCGAGGGGCAGGCCGAAGGCGAGTCCCACGGCCGCAGCCGCGAGGAGGTTCCCCACGTGGTGAGCCCCGATGAGCTGG
>JAGLBH010000150.1:1985-4171 GCA_018260285.1 Arthrobacter sp.
CCACGCGAGCCGTCTCGCCGGACCACGTGATGAGGTCGAACGCGGGGTATCCCCCGGGAAGCATGGCGAGGCCTGCGGCACGGAGCACGCGGACGCCCGGGCAGTCTGCCTCGAGCTCGGCGTCCGAGCGGGAGTCGTCTGCGGTGAGCGCGATGACTCCCGCCGACGTGCGAGAGCGCATCTGCCAGACGCGGTCGTCGTCGGCGTTGAGCACCACGGTGTCCTCGGCGGCGAGGGCCTCGGCCATCTCCCCCTTGGTCTTGGCGATGTTCTCGACGCCGCCGAACTCGCCCGCATGGGCGGAGCCCACTCCGAGAATGACCCCCACGTCCGGGGTGACGAGGCTCGTGAGGTACTCGATGTTGCCGACGCCGTTGGCCCCCATCTCGAGGATGAGGTACTCCGTGTCCTCCTCAGCGGTGAAGACCGTGAGCGGAACGCCCACTTCGCCGTTGTAGGAGCCGATCGGCGCCACCGTGGGGCCCTCGGGGCGCACCATGCCGGCGATGAGGTCCTTCGTCGTCGTCTTGCCCGCAGAGCCCGTGATCCCGGCGACGTGCAGCGTTCGGCCGCCGCGAGGGGCAGACTGGGCGCGCAGCTTCTCGACGAGCAGGCGGGCTGCCTGCCCCATGCCGAGCACGGAGTCCTTGACGAGGATCCCCGGAACGGGCCCTTCGGCGTCAGACAGCTCGCGCTCCAGCATGACGAGCTCGGCTCCCGCGGACAGGGCCTGGCGGGCGTAGTCGTGCCCGTCGGCGTGCTCACCGGGCTTGGCGATGTAGAGCGCCCCGGGCTGGACTTCGCGAGAGTCGGTGACCGCTGAGGTCACCGTCTGGTCTGGACGAGCGCCGCCGACGAGGCGACCGCCCGCGGCGTCCGCAATCTCCTGTGCTGTGAGGCTCAGCATCATTTCCCTCCCGGGGTGGTCGTCGTGGCATCGTGAGCGGTCTCAAGAACGCGGAATCCCGCCGCGCTCAGGGCGTTCCGCAGCTCTTCGCGGTCGTCGAGGGGAAGATCCACCCCGGCGACCTCCTGGACAGTCTCATGGCCTCGGCCGGCCACGAGAATCGTGTCCTGGGGACCGGCCAGGGATACGGCCTTGACGATGGCCTCGGCACGGGGGAAGACCTCGAGGACCTGGGCCCCCGAGGCAGCAGAATGCGCTCCCTGGAGAACCGCGTGCCGGATCTGGGCCGGGTCCTCCCCGTGGGGGTCGTCGTCCGTCACGACGACGATGTTCGCGAGCTCAGCGGCGATCCGGCCCATGGCCTCACGCTTCGTCGCGTCACGGTCCCCCGTGGCGCCGAAGACGATGATGGTCCGGTGCTCCTCGCCGGGGCGTGCCACGGAGGCAAGCGCGCGTGTCAGGGCATCTGGGTTGTGTGCGAAGTCCACGATCGCTGCTGGCTCCTCGGCGATGACCTGCATGCGACCGGGCACGACGACGCTGAGCGCGGTGCCGTCTGCCAGGGGGCCGGCGATCTCTGCGGGATCGACCCCGCTGGCCAGCAGCAGAGAGATCGCGAGAGCGGCGTTGGCCACGTTGAAGTCCCCGGGCAGGGGCAGGACCACCTCGAGAGGGCCCTGGGGCGTCTTCAGGGTGAACCTGAATCCGAGCCCCTTCTGCTCCACGGAGCGGACTTCGAAGTCTGCCTCCCCGGTCAGGGAGAGCGTCGTGACGGCCACGCCCTCAGAGCGGGCGTGCTCGGCCATGCGCTGTCCCCACGCGTCGTCGATGAGGATGACGGCACCTCGCGTCCGGCGAGCAGTGAAGAGGTCCGCCTTGGAGGCGAAGTAGTCCTCCATCGTTCCGTGGAGGTCCAGGTGGTCCTGGGTGAGGTTCGTGAAGCCGGCCATGTCGAACGTGATGCCGTCCACCCGGCGGTAGTCGATGGCGTGCGAGGAGACCTCCATGGCCGCCCCGGTCACGCCGTTCTCCCCCATGCGGGCCAGGATGCCGTGGACTTGCGGGGACTCGGGGGTGGTCAGGACGGAGGGGATGGCCTCTGCCCCGGCATTGATCTCGATCGTGCCGATGATCCCCGTGGAGCGTCCGAGCGCGCGCTGGAGGGCGTTGAGCATGTACGTCGTCGTCGTCTTGCCGTTGGTGCCCGTCACCGCGAAGAGGGGGAAGGCACGGTCAGCGGTCTCGCAGACGGCTGCGGCGAGCTGCCCCACCCAGGCGC
>JAGLBH010000151.1:0-1673 GCA_018260285.1 Arthrobacter sp.
CTCTCTCTCTTTACATCTCTCTCTCTCTCTCTCTCTACATCTCTCTCTCACTCTCTCTCTCTACATCTCACTCTCTACATCTTTCTCTCTCTCTCTCTTTCTCTCTACATCTCTCTCTCTCTCTCTCACTCTCTACATCTCTCTCTCACTCTCTACATCTTTCTCTCTCTCTCTAAATCTCTCTCTCTCTCTCTACATTACTCTCACTCTCTACATCTCTCTCTCACTCTCTGCATCTTTCTCTCTCTCTCTAACTCTCTCTCTCTCTCTCTCTACATTACTCTCACTCTCTACATCTCTCTCTCTCTAAAACGCAAGCACGCGCGCTCTATCTCGCGCGCGCGCGGCGGCTCGCCAGGCAATCGCCCTTGAGCGCGCCGGGGCGGCATAAAGGTATTCTTAGCATATGAGCATTTCCTCCCAGCAGTCAGCCGTCACCAGCATTTTCGGCACCGTCTCCACGGCTATGGTGACCCCGTTCACGGCCGATGGCTCGGTTGACTTCGCAACGGCGGAGAAGCTCGCTGACTATCTTGTCACCCAGGGCAATGACGCGCTCGTCGTCTCCGGCACCACGGGGGAGACCTCGACCCTTGAGGACCAGGAGAAGGAAGACCTCTTCCGGGCCGTCGTCCAGGCAGTGGGAGGCAGGGCGCGCGTCATCGCAGGGACGGGCACCAACCACACGAGCCACTCGATCGAGATGGCGCATCGGGCCGTCAAGGCGGGAGCAGACGGCCAGCTGGTCGTCACCCCGTACTACAACAAGCCCACCCAGTCGGGTGTTCTGGGGCACTTCAAGGCCATTGCTGAGGCCACGGACCTGCCCATCATGATCTACGACATCCCGGGCCGGGCGGGCATTCCCATCCAGACGCAGACGATGATCGAGCTGTCCGCGCTGGAGAACGTCCTGGCCCTCAAGGACGCCAAGGGGGACATCGCCGCGACGAGCGAGGTCATCGCCACGACGGACCTCGGCGTGTACTCCGGCGAAGACGCCCTCACCCTTCCGCTGCTCTCCGTGGGAGCGCTCGGCGTCGTCTCCGTGACGGCGCACGTGGCCGCACCCCTCTTCCGGAGGATGACAGACGCCGCCCATGCAGGCGATTTCGAGGCTGCACGGGCAGCACACTATGAGCTTGAACCCGTCGTGCGCGCGGTGATGTCGCACATTCCAGGTGCTATGGCTGCGAAGGCTCTTCTCTCTCGCGCGGGCGTCCTGCCCAACGCGAGCGTGCGCCTTCCGCTGGCGGAGGCGAGCGAGACTGAACTCGCGCCCGTCCTCGCCGCCATGGCTGAATCGAGCTGGGTCATCCCCAGCCTCACCGGCTCCGGCCAGAAACCATGAGGACTTCATGCAAGAATCGCCCCTAGAACTCCAGCGCCCCCCTCGTCTCGAGGAAGACACTCTCCGCATCGTGCCGCTCGGCGGCCTCGGGGAGATCGGCCGCAACATGACGGTCTACGAGATGAACGGCAAGCTGCTCATCGTGGACTGCGGCGTGCTCTTCCCGGAAGAGGAGCAGCCCGGCGTGGACCTCATCCTCCCGGACTTCTCCTACATCAAGAACCGCCTTCAGGACATCGTCGGCATCGTTCTGACCCACGGCCATGAGGATCACATCGGCGGCGTTCCGTACCTTCTGCGGCTGCGCCAGGACATTCCCCTC
>JAGLBH010000151.1:1683-4165 GCA_018260285.1 Arthrobacter sp.
GGCTCTCATCGAGGCCAAGCTCGTCGAGCACCGGATCAAGCCGCTGTGCCTCGAGGTCGTCGAGACCCAGGTCGAGCAGATCGGCCCCTTCGAGTGCGAGTTCATCGCCGTGAACCACTCGATCCCGGACGCCATGGCCGTCTTCATGCGCACCGCCGGCGGCACGGTCCTCCACACGGGCGACTTCAAGATGGACCAGCTGCCCCTCGACGGCCGCATCACGGACCTCCGCGCCTTCGCCCGCCTCGGCGAAGAGGGCGTCGACCTCTTCGTGCCGGACTCCACCAACGCGGACGTCCCCGGGTTCACGACCGCCGAGAAGGAGATCGGTCCGGTCCTGGACGCGCTCTTCGGCAAGGTCAAGAAGCGCATCATCGTCGCCTCGTTCTCCTCGCACATCCACCGCGTCCAGCAGGTGCTCGACGCCGCCGCGAACCACAACCGCAAGGTCGCCTTCGTCGGCCGCTCGATGGTCCGCAACATGCAGATCGCCGAGAAGCTCGGCTACCTCCACGTGCCGGACGGCATCCTCGTGGACATCAAGAAGGTCGACGACCTTCCCCAGGACCGCGTCGTCCTCATGTCCACCGGCTCCCAGGGCGAGCCCATGGCGGCTCTCTCCCGCATGGCCAACGGAGACCACCAGATCCAGGTCGGCAAGGGCGACACGGTCATCCTGGCCTCCTCGCTCATTCCGGGCAACGAGAACGCCGTGTTCCGCGTCATCAACGGCCTGCTCAAGCTCGGAGCAGACGTCATCCACAAGGGCATGGCGAAGATCCACGTCTCCGGCCACGCCGCCGCCGGCGAGCTCATCTACTGCTACAACATCCTCCGCCCCAAGAACGTGCTCCCCGTGCACGGCGAGACGCGCCACCTCATCGCCAACGGCAAGCTGGCCATCGAGACCGGGATCGACCCGAACCGGGTGCTCCTCGGCGACGACGGCTCCGTCATCGACATGAAGGACGGCATAGCGCGCTTCGTCGGCCAGGTCGAGTGCGGCTTCGTCTACGTGGACGGCTCCACTGTGGGCGAGATCACGGATGAGGATCTCAAGGACCGCCGCACGCTGGCGGAAGAGGGCTTCATCTCCATCATCACGGTCATCAACCACCAGACGGGCCGCATCCTCTCGGGCCCCGAGATCCACGCGCGCGGCTTCGCCCCGGACGAGAACATCTTCGACGAGATCAAGCCGAAGATCATCGAGGCCCTGGAGCAGGCAGCCCAGAACAAGGAGCACTCGCCGCGCCAGCTGCAGCAGGTTGTGCGCCGCGTCATCGGCACATGGATCAACCGCAAGCACCGCCGTCGTCCCATGATCGTTCCGATCGTGCTCGAGGCGTAGGCGTCCGCACCGAGCAGGCATCGCCTGGCCGCAGGGGCACCTGGAACAACTGTTCCAGGTGCCCCTGGTAGTTTGGAAAGCATGGCGACGAGTACTTCACCCAAGCCGCAGTCCCCCCGATCCCGCAAACCTTCTGGCACTCAGAAGAAGGCGTCAGGGTCCGGCGGCTCCAGAGCACAGGCACACGACGATTCGACCGAGGAGACCCCGGTCGCGGCGCGTGTGCTCTACTCTGCCTGGATGATGCTCGCCAGGCCCATCGGCGCAGCCGTCAGGCAGCTGGGGGTCAACCTGAGGATCCCCCGGAGCGATCGGCGCGACGGGCTGGGGCTCACGCTTCTGCTCCTCGCCGTCCTCGTCGCCTGTGTCGCCTGGTGGCCGTCCTCGTCGGGGCTGATGTCCTGGCTCGGCACTCTTCTGTCCACGCTCTTCGGTGTGGGCGCGGTCCTCATCCCCCTCGGCCTCGGCATCAACGCCTGGCGCATGTTCCGCCACCCGACGGAGCACAGGGCCAACCAGCGCATCGCCATCGGAGAGTTCGTCATTCTCCTGGCCGCCTGCGGCTTCCTCGAGGCCCTGGCTCACTCGCCTGCCCTCCTCAGCCCCGGCTCCCGTGCGGCGGGAGGCCTCCTCGGAGCGCTCACCGGCGGGGCGCTGGCCCGCGTGGCGCTCTCGATTCCCACGGCCCTTCTCATGCTGCTGGTGGGAGCCATCGGGGTGCTCATTCTGACGGCGACGCCGGTGCGGCACGTCCCGTACAAGATCTCAACGGCCTACCAGCGCCTCATGGGGGAGGACCCCCGGAAGGCCTCCGCAGCCGAGAAGGCCCCGGGCACCGACCTGACCGGCGCTCAGCACGACCAGTCCTATCTTGACGAGCACCACAGCGGCTCACACGCCCCGGCCCCGAAGCGCAAGGGCTTCTTCGCCCGTCTCTTCGGAGCGGACGAGACGGAGCCGCGGGGCGACCGGCCGGGGGACATCGCCTTCGACTCCGCCGCCGTCGTGGAGCCTGCGGGCTCCCGCACTCCGGCGGCCGACAGCGGCTATGACCTCTCCGGGGACGCTCCCGCCCAGGCGGTCTCCAAGCGCCGCACGGCCGCGCAGAAGCGGGGGGACGCCCCGGCCGCC
>JAGLBH010000152.1:0-2244 GCA_018260285.1 Arthrobacter sp.
GCTTCAGTGGGCGAATCCTGCTGATAAGCTCAACGAGATTCTTACGGGGGTTGTTGCGCCGACCCTCTGACACCGCCTGGCAAAACGCCGCGTTCTCTCGGCTGAGCGCAGAAGGCCCCCTCTAGACCAGGCCGCTGCGCACCTCGGCGAGGATTCGCTCGAGCATCTCGGGAGCGGTCGTGTTCTCCCCGAGCAGGTTGGGCTTGCCCCGGCCGTGGAAGTCAGAGGACCCCGTGATGACGAGCCCGCGCCGCTCGGCGTAGGCCCGCAGCCAGTCGCGCTCCTCGGCGGGGTTGTCCCGGTGGTCCACCTCCAAGCCGGCCAGGCCGGCGTCGACCATGCTCTCCAGCGTGCGGTCGCTTACCACCCGGCCGCGAGCGCGTGCCCTGGGATGGGCGAAGACCGGCACGCCGCCTGCGGCGCGGACGAGCTGCACGGCGTCCTCGGGCAGCGGGGCGACGTGCGGAACGAAGTACTTGGAGCGGCTGGCGAGAATGCCCCCGAAGGCCTCCTCGCGGGTGCTGACCACTCTCCGGGAGATGAGGGCGTCTGCGATATGGGGCCGGCCGATCGTGGCGCCCTCCCCGGCGACCGCCTCGACGTCCTCCCATTCGAGGGGGTGGTCCGCCCCGATGAGCTCGACCATGCGCCTCGCACGGACGTCGCGGGCTGAGCGGGCCTCGTTGAGCACCGTCAGCAGCTCCGCATTCCCCGGGTCAGGCAGGTACGCGAGCAGGTGCACGCTCACGCGGTCCGCATCGAGGCAGGAGATCTCCACGCCGCGGATGACGCGCACGCCGTGGCGCTCGCCCGCGTCCATGGCCTCGGCCCAGCCCGCGTAGGTGTCGTGGTCAGTGAGGGCGATGACGTCCACTCCTGCCGCCCGCGCCTCGAGGACGAGCTCTTCGGGGGTCTGGGTGCCGTCCGAGTGCTCGGAATGCGTGTGGAGATCGATCTTCATGCCTTCGATCCTATGCCTGCCTGCCGGGTCGAGCCGATTCAGAAGCTCTTGATGGCGCGCGTGACCTCCTTGACCCAGAGCTCCGCCCCCTGGTCGCCCGGGTGGACGCCGTCGGGGGCCATGTCGGTGGCTCCCTTGGCCACAGCATCCCATTGGGCGATCCGCACGGTGTCGGGGTGCTTTGCCGCGAAGGCGCGGATCTGCGCGTTGGCGTCCGGGATCCACGGCTTGGGCCCATAGGCGGTGACGAGGACGAACCGGGTGCCCTCGCCGGCTGCGTCCACCACGCTCTGCAGGTTCTCCGCCGTGAACGTGCCGTTGGCGCCGAGGGCCACGACCACCGTCTTCCCCAGGCGCTTCTGCTCCTTGAGCGTGCGCACGACCTCCGGTGCGTCCCACATCTGCTGCCCCACCGAGGCCTGCACGGGAGATGCGGGGTAGGAGCGCTGAAGCTTCTCGGACACGGCGACCGTGACCGAGTCGCCGATGAACGTGACCTCCGAGGAGTCCACCCCCTGGGAGCTCGGCTTCGCGGATCCCTGCTTCGATCCCTGGGACGTCTCCTTCGGCCCGCTCGCCGGTCCCTTCTTCTCGGCCCTCTTCTCCTCGAGGGCCTGCGACTTCTTCTGCAGCTCCTCCAGCCGGGTCTGCTGCTCGGTCTGGGCGGGTGCCGTCAGGGCGGCAGCCGTCGTCGTCACCGTGAGGAGGGCCGCGGCCCCGGCGAGCGCCCAGCGCGAGTCTCCCGCCGTCGCCCACGCGCCCCTGAAGCCGCGCTGGAGGACGGGCCGCTCGACAAGGCGATAGGAGATCTCGGAGAGCACCAGGGAGGGGAGGACGACGACGACGGCCCGCAGGAGGATGACCCCGCTGTCCAGTGCGCCGCCGTCGGGGTCGCGGATCCAGTCGGACGCGAGAACCGTGAGGGGCCAGTGCCAGAGGTAGAGGGCATAGGAGCGGTCGGCGATCCAGCGGACGAGGCCCGCTCCGGGGAAGCCGCCGGGAAGGGCGGCCAGCGCGCCCGCAGTGCCGAGGCGCACGAGGACGGCCGAGGCCACTGAGAAGAGGAAGATGCCCCCGGCCTGCGTGAACGGAGAGGACTCGCTGAGGACGGCCAGGCAGAGGACGCCCGCCGCGAGCGCGCCCGCGCCCAGAGCCCACCGGGCCAGGGGCCCCGTGCGGGGGATCAGCGGCAGGCAGGCCACGTAGGCGCCGAGCAGCAGGCCGCTCGCGTGGGTGAGGGAGTTGAGGTAGGCCTGATTGGGGTCGCCCGTGATTGTGCTCAC
>JAGLBH010000152.1:2254-4164 GCA_018260285.1 Arthrobacter sp.
TCGGGCCAGGCGATGGTGCAGACGCACGCTCGACCGGGCGCCGCTGGCCAGGCTGAGTCCCGCGGCGAGGACGACGGCGGGCCAGACGAGATAGAACTGCTCTTCCACGGCGAGGGACCACATGTGCTTGAGCAGCTGAGGGGTGTCCGCCGCGAAGTACGAGGAGCCGGCGGCAAGCTGCGCCCAGTTGGCCGTGGACGTCAGCGCGGCGAGGACCTGCACCCCCAGCCGCACCCGCACGTCCGGGGAGGCGAGCCACGCGAGACTGCACGCCCCGAGCAGCATGAACGCGAAGGCGGGGAAGAGGCGCCGGACGCGCTTGCGGTAGAACTCCAGGAAGTACCGGCGGCGGGAGAAGCCCGCGCTCCCCGGCCCGCCTCCCCCTGCTGGGCCCAGCACCCGGCCCGTCACGGTCCGGAGGAGCCCCCGCGTGATGAGGAAGCCCGAGAGGACGAAGAAGAGGTCGACACCCAGAAAGCCCGCCGGTGCCGCATGAGGAGCCACGTGGTACACGATCACCAGGATGACGGCTGCCGCCCGGAGGAAGTCCAGGAGGACGAAGCGGCGAGCGGCTCCCCGCTCGGCTGCGGCGGCTGGATGTACGGTAGACAAGTACAGATCTCCTCTCGTCAGGAATGGGGATATTCAACGAGCCTACGAAAAACTCAGGCTCAACGCCCATGCGCCGCGGGGGGTGACGCACGATCGATAGCAAATTGTTGTCGAAATGTGACAGAGCAAGGACTTATTTCATGACCCATGAGAACGCCCCAGAGACTCAGCCCCTGGAATCCCGCGGCGAGAACCGCTCGCAGCGGCCCACGTCCGCGAACTTCGCAGAGTTCATGACGAGCCAGTGGGGGGAGCCCTCCGCGGACCTTCCCGCCCGCGAGGCCGTGGCGGACTTCGCCGCGAAGCGCCGCGCCGCTCTCTCCGAGCTGTTCAAGGGCGAGCGCCTCGTCATTCCGGCAGGCCCGCTCAAGGTGCGCTCGAATGACACGGACTACCGCTTCCGCGCTCACTCCGCCTTCGCCCACCTGACGGGCCTCGGCCTGGACCACGAGCCGGATGCGGTGCTCGTCCTCGAGCCCACCGAGGAGGGCGCCGGCGACGACGGCTCCCACCACCGAGCAACCCTCTACTTCCGCCCGCTCGCAGGCCGGGACTCAGAGGAGTTCTACGCGAACGCCCGCTACGGCTCCTTCTGGATCGGAGAGCGCCCGGGCCTTGAGGCGATCTCCGCAAGCCACGGCATCGCGACCGCCCACGCCTCCGGCCTGGAGGTGGCCATCACCAAGGATGCGGGCGCCGTGGAGATCGGCGGCATGCGCATCCGCCTCATCCGCGACGTGGACCTGAACTGCGATGCGCTCGTGGACACCTCCCGCATCAACACGGGCGTGGACCTCGAGATGTCCGACGCGCTCGACGCCGAGCTCTCCGCCGCCTGCTCCGAGCTGCGCCTCATCAAGGACTCCTGGGAGGCCGAGCAGATGCAGCTCGCCGTGGACGCCACGCTCGAGGGCTTCCGCCGCGCGATGAAGGAGCTGCCCCGCGCCGTGGACCACCGCCGCGGCGAGCGGGTTCTCGAGGGCGCGTTCTTCGCCCAGGCGAGGGAAGAGGGCAACGACCTGGGGTACGACACGATCTCGGCCGCGGGCGACCACGCCACGACCCTCCACTGGATCCGCAACAGCGGCGAGGTGCGCGACGGCGACCTGCTGCTCATGGACGCCGGCGTCGAGGTGGACTCGCTCTACACGGCGGATGTCACTCGCACCGTGCCCGTCAGCGGCACGTTCAGCCCGGTCCAGCGGAAGATCTACGAGGCGGTGCTCGAGGCAGCGGACGCCGCGTTCGAGGCGGCCCGGCAGCCCGGAGCGCGCTTCGCGGACCTGCACAGCACGGCC
>JAGLBH010000153.1 GCA_018260285.1 Arthrobacter sp.
ACCGCAGTCATCGGCCTCGCGGGCGCGGCGCTGCTCAGGCGGCTGACCGGCAGCGCGAAGGCCGGCACGGCCGCGGCGGGCGTGAGCCTGGTTCTGGCGCTCCTGGTCGTGCCCGTCCTCATGGGCTATTGGCGCGCAGAGACCTACTCTCGGAGCGTCACCCTGCTCAGCAGCCCGACACCCTCCTTCAAGGAGCGGCCTCCCTACGATGTGGCGAAGGCTCTCGCGGACCGATCCCTCGGAGACACCACCGGTGATGCCTCCGGGATCATCAAAGCCCTGCCCTCCTCGTCCTCCTACAGCACCACCATCATCCGCCGCGGCCTGTTCCAGGGGAATGAGTCGGCTCAGACGCTTCACCCGCCCCTCAGCGGCTCCGCGACCTCCAAGGACGTCACGCTCTGCGACTTCTCTCCGGAGGCCTCCCTCCGCTTCGGCGGCGCTGTTCCCCGGAACAACCTCCAGCGAGCCGTCTACTGGAAGACCTCCCCCACCACGCTCGCCCGCGAGGAGGACGCCATCACTGTGTGCGACGGCGAAACACCGCGCACGTACATCCCGCTCGTCAAGCTCGCTCTCTTCCCCGTGCCTCATGACGTTCCGGCAGGCGTGGCCGTCTATGACGGCAGAACAGGCGCTCTCACCATCGAGTCCTCCCTCACGAGCAATCTGCCCCTGTACCCCAAGTCTGTCGCCAAGGCCCAGCGGGAGTCCTCCCAGGCAAGCGGCGGACTCATCGACTGGGTCTTCAACCGGGCGGGCTGGGAGGACACCTCTGTGGATGAAGGAGACCCGAACGGAGAGAACCGAGCCGAGTTCGGGCTGGCCACCGAGGACGGGCAGACGTCCTTCGTGACCCCCCTGACGCCCCGCGGCTCCTCCTCATCCATCGTGGCGCTCGGGGTGGTTCAGGCCTCTGGCGACGTCCGCACGGGAGAGCTGCACCCGTACTCGGTGTACCGCCTCGACTCACCGCGACAGGCCAATTCCACCGTGGCTGCGCGCATCACCACCGAGAAGCTTGACTCCTACAAGGCCACGGGACTCACGGTGTTCGAGATTGTTCCCGCCGGCTCCGGAACGTGGCGTGCCACCATCGGCAAAGACCAGAACATCCTCTACCGCGCCGCCATCGCCGCAGACGGCACCATCACCCTGACCGGCGGCCAGTCGGCAGGCACCGAGACGGCCTCAGACTCCGGAAAGAGCTCATCAGGGTCTGCCACCGCAGGCTCCCTGGGAGATGTCTCCACGATGAGCGATGCCGAAATCCGCCAGGCTCTCAACAAGCTCCTCGACGAGCTGGAGAAGCGGGCGGCCGCCAAGTAGCGTCTGGCTCCCGCTGCGCCCCGGCTTCCTGGGGGCCCAGAGCCATACACCCCCGTGTCTTCCCTAAACCCCTCGAATTTCCGGGGGTCTATGGAAGATGCGGGGGTGTAGGAGGGCGCACATCACGAGAAGGCGCTCCCCCGGTCGACGCGCGCCCCTCAGCCAGCAGGACCCCGGGCATGAACAAGGGCGCCGCCCCCGAAGGGGCAGCGCCCTGCCTCAGCACAGGCCAGGCTGCATTCTCAGCCCATCAGGCTGACAGCCTCGCCGGATCAGTGCTGGTGGCCGTGGCCGGCCTCGCCGTCCTCAGCGGGCTTGTCCACCACGAGCGTCTCCGTGGTGAGCACCAGGGAGGCGATCGAGGCGGCGTTGTGGAGAGCGGAGCGCGTCACCTTGACCGGGTCGATGACACCGGCGGCGATGAGGTCCTCGTACTCGTCCGTGGCGGCGTTGTAGCCGTGGCCCAGCGGAAGCTCGGCAACCTTGGCGGCCACGACGAATCCGTCCTGGCCAGCGTTCTGGGCGATCCAGCGCAGCGGCTGGATGAGAGCGCGGCGCACAAGATTGACGGCCGTTGCGGCGTCGCCCTCGAGAGCGAGGACGGCCTCGTCCGTGTCCAGGGCCTTGAGAGCCTGAACCAGTGCGGAGCCGCCGCCCTGCACGATGCCCTCTTCGAGCGCAGCGCGCGTGGAGGAGACGGCGTCCTCGATGCGGTGCTTCTTCTCCTTGAGCTCCACCTCAGTGGCAGCGCCGACCTTGATGACGCCGATGCCGCCCGAGAGCTTCGCGAGGCGCTCCTGAAGCTTCTCCTTGTCCCAGTCGGAATCGCTGCGCTCGTACTCGGCGCGGAGCTGCTTGACGCGGTCAGCGACATCCTGCTGGCTGCCGGCGCCGTCGACGATCGTCGTGGAGTCCTTCGTGACGGTCACGCGGCGAGCGGTGCCAAGCACCTCGAGGCCGACCTGGTCCAGCTTGAGGCCGAGATCCGGGGAGACCACCTGAGCGCCCGTGAGCGTGGCGATGTCCTGCATCATCTGCTTGCGGCGGTCGCCGAAGCCCGGAGCCTTGACGGCCACAGCGTGCAGCGTGCCGCGCAGCTTGTTGACCACGAGGGTGGAGAGAGCCTCGCCCTCGACGTCCTCCGCGATGATGAGGAGGTTCTTCTTCTCGCCGAGCACCTTCTCCAGCAGCGGCAGGAAGTCCTGGACCGTGGAGATCTTGCCGGAGTTGATGAGCACGAGGGCGTCCTCGAAGACGACCTCCTGGCGCTCCGCATCCGTGACGAAGTGCGGGGAGAGGTAGCCCTTGTCGAACTGCATGCCCTCGGTGACCACGAGCTCGGTGTTCGTGGAGGAGGACTCCTCGATCGTGATGACGCCGTCCTTGCCGACCTTCTCGAAGGCCTCGGCGAGCAGCTCGCCGATCTCCTGGCTCTGGGCCGAGATGGCGCCGACGTGAGCGACCTGCTTGTGGCCCTCCACCTCGACGGCGTTCTCCTTGAGGCGCTTGGCAACGGCCTCGATGGAGACCTCGATGCCGCGGCGCAGCTCAGCGGGAGCAGCGCCGGCGGCAACGTTCTTCAGGCCCTCGCCGAGCAGGGCCTGGGCCAGCACGGTGGCCGTCGTCGTGCCGTCGCCGGCGACGTCGTTGGTCTTCGTGGCGACTTCCTTGGCGAGCTGTGCGCCCATGTTCTCGTACGGGTCGTCCAGCTCGACCTCGCGGGCGATCGTCACGCCGTCGTTCGTGATCGTGGGGGCGCCCCACTGCTTGCCGATGACGACGTTGCGGCCGCGCGGGCCGAGCGTGACCTTGACGGTGTTGGCGAGCTTGTCCACGCCCGCCAGAAGGGAACGGCGCGCGTCCTCGTTGAATTGCAGCTGCTTTGCCATAGTGGCGTACTCCTTTGGGCCGTGCAGGCCCGTGTCAGTGTGTCAATGACGCAAACCGGCCCCGGCGAAGAGATCGCGGGGCCGGGCGGTCATGAAGTCTTACGCGGTGTCACAGAGACTTACTTGGTGACGATGGCGAGAACGTCGCGGGCGGACAGGACGAGGAATTCCTCGCTGCCGACCTTCACTTCGGTTCCGCCGTACTTGGAGTAGAGGACCACGTCGCCTTCGGAGACGTCAACCGGGATGCGGTTGCCCTTCTCGTCGAAGCGGCCTGCGCCGACGGCGACAACTTCGCCCTCCTGCGGCTTCTCCTTGGCGGTGTCCGGGATGACGAGGCCAGACGCGGTGGTCTGCTCTGCCTGGAGCGGGCGGACGACGATGCGATCCTCGAGGGGCTTGATAGAGACCGACACTTCGGCTCTCTCCTTTGCTGTCAGCTTCAGAAGTTCAGCGCTCCCCCGGTTCGCGGCCTTCATCGTCCGAGCGTCGTCGCGGTGCCGCGCGGACAGGCCAGAAGGGGTGAGCGTTAGCACTCTCATAGGAAGAGTGCTTACTCAGAACTTTAGGACGCGGGTTAGCACTCGGTCAAGACGAGTGCCAACAGCGAACGACGACGCCGCCGCCCGCCCACCGGATACCGTGGAGGCATGGACTCTCCCGCCGACGCCCACGCCCCTGGGCTTTCCTCGCCCCCGGCCGTCCCCGCCGAGCACCTGGCTGCCCTGGCCGACGCCATGCGCCTCACAGCCCAGGCCGCAGAGGCATCCCGCCCCGAGGCTCCCCGCTCCGAGACGGACGCGACGCTCAGGGACTCCTCCTCGCTGCGGGCAGCGGGGCACTCCCCCGAGGCCACGGCCTGGGCCCTGACCCAGCGCTCCTTCCGGGCTGCCGCCGCCCCGAAGTTCGGCCCCCACGCTGCGGCATGCCTCTACACCC
>JAGLBH010000154.1 GCA_018260285.1 Arthrobacter sp.
CGGGACTCCGTGCGAGCAGAGCGCATTCTCGTGGAGCGGCTCGGGATCCGCCGGCTCGCCGCGGTCATGGGCGGCTCGATGGGCGGCGCCCGCGCCCTCGAGTGGGCCGTGACGAACGGGGACGTGGTGGACCGCTGCGTCGTCGTCGCCTCGACGGCCGCCTCCAGTGCGGAGCAGATCGCTCTCGGCCACCTCCAGCTCGACGCCGTGAGGCTCGACCCCGCCTTCAAGGGCGGCTTCTACAGTCCCGCCGAGCAGCCCGTCCGGGGGCTCAGCCTCGCGCGCCAGATCGCCCATCTCTCCTACCGGTCAGAGGCCGAGCTGGAATACCGCTTCTCCCGCGCTCTCCAGGGCGGCGGGGAGGGGGAGCATCGATACGCCGTCGCCTCCTATCTGGACCACCAGGGGCGCAAGCTCACCGAGCGCTTCGACGCGAACTCGTATCTTCGACTCACCCGGGCGCTCATGGGGCACGACGTCGGGCGCGGCCGGGGAGGCTGCGCCGAGGCCCTCGCGGCCTGCGGGGTGCAGTTCTTCGTGGCGAGTGTGGACTCGGACCGCCTGTACCTGCCGGAGCAGTCCGAGCATCTGGCGGCCCTCACGGGAGCGGAGCACGTGAGCATCTCCGCCCCGAACGGGCACGACGCCTTTCTGACGCACGCCCACCTTCTCTCCGACCCCCTTGAACATTTCTTTGTAATCTAAATCACATGTAAAGGAATTCTCCGGTATGCTCTCTGGAATCCAGGGGTGATGCTCAACTCTCTGCGTGAGCCATACCCCGCAGACTGTGTGAGCACCAAGGAGTCATTGTGGACATCCCTGAGCGCCTCCCTGAGGCAGCCCCGCCGAATCCGTACAAGGCCATTGAGGATTCCTCCGAATTCAAAGAGCTGCGGCGCAGCCACCGCCGCTTCGTCTTTCCCCTGACGGTCTTCTTCCTTCTCTGGTATTTCGCCTTCGTCATTCTCGGCGCCTATGCCCATGACTTCATGGCGGCCAAGGTCTGGGGGAACATCAACGTCGGCATGGTCTTCGGGCTGCTCCAGTTCGTGACCACGTTCGTCATCACCGCCCTCTACGTGCGGTACGCGAACAACACCATGGATCCGATGACGGAGAAGCTGCGCACCCGCTTCGCCGCTGACGCCCAGGAGAGCGAGGTCGCACGATGAGCCTTTCCCTCGCCGCAGCCCAGGTCGGCAACCCCTGGGTCAACATCGCGATCTTCGCGCTCTTCATCGCGGGCACGCTCGTGATCGTCCTCCGCTCCTCCTCGTCCAACAAGACGAGCGCGGACTACCTGGCCGGCGGCCGCTCGTTCACCGGCGCGCAGAACGGCACGGCCATTGCGGGAGACTACCTCTCGGCGGCATCCTTCCTCGGGATCGTCGGCGCCATCGCCGTCCAGGGCTATGACGGGTTCCTCTACTCGATCGGCTTCCTCGTCGCCTGGCTCGTCGCCCTCCTCCTTGTGGCTGAGCTGCTGCGCAACACGGGCCGGTTCACCATGGCGGACGTCCTGAGCTTCCGCCTCCGGCAGCGGCCCGTGCGCATCGTCGCGGCCCTGACCACTCTCGCGGTCTGCTTCTTCTACCTGCTGGCCCAGATGGCCGGAGCCGGCGGCCTCGTGTCCCTCCTCCTGGGCATCGACTCCAAGGTGGGCCAGTCCGTCGTCATCTCCGTGGTGGGCCTGCTCATGATCCTCTACGTGCTCGTCGGCGGCATGAAGGGCACCACGTGGGTCCAGATCATCAAGGCCGTCCTGCTCATCTCCGGCGCGGGCGTCATGACCGTCTGGGTGCTGGCCCTCCACGGCTTCAACCTCTCGGAGCTCATGGGGCACGCGATCCAGACCTCGGGGCAGCCCGCCCTTCTGGAGCCGGGCCTCAAGTACGGCAAGAACGACGTCACCAAGCTGGACTTCGTCTCCCTGTCGCTCGCCCTCGTGCTCGGCACGGCCGGCCTGCCGCACGTTCTCATGCGCTTCTACACGGTGCCCACGGCGCGGGAGGCGCGCCGCTCCGTCGTCGTCGCGATCATCCTCATCGGCCTGTTCTACCTGTTCACCCTCGTGCTCGGCTACGGCGCGGCGGCCATGGTGGGCCCGGAGGTCATCAAGAAGGCCCCGGGCGGCGTGAACTCTGCCGCTCCGCTGCTCGCCTTCCAGCTCGGCGGCACGGTGCTCCTCGGGGTGATCTCCGCGGTGGCCTTCGCCACGATCCTCGCGGTGGTCGCGGGCCTGACGATCACCGCCGCCGGATCCTTCTCGCACGACATCTACACGAACGTCATCAAGAAGGGCGAGTCGGATCCGGACACGGAGCTCAAGGTCGCCCGCCGGACGGTCGTCGTCATCGGCCTGCTCTCGATCGTGGGCGGCATCGGAGCCCAGGGGCAGAACATCGCGTTCCTCGTGGCGCTCGCCTTCGCGGTCGCGGCCTCGGCCAACCTGCCGACGATCCTTCTCTCCCTCTTCTGGAAGAAGTTCACGACGCAGGGCGCCATCTGGTCCATGCTCGGCGGCCTCATCTCCTCGCTCGTGCTCATCGCCTTCTCCCCGGTGGTCAGCGGCAGCGCGACGGCGATGATCCCCGGCGCGAACTTCGCGATCTTCCCGCTCTCCAACCCGGGCATCGTCTCCATTCCGCTCGCGTTCCTCCTCGGCTGGCTCGGCTCGGTCCTGGACAAGAACCCCGAGTCCGCGGAGAAGGCCACCGAGATGGAGGTCCGCTCCCTCACGGGCATCGGCGCCGAGGGGGTCGCCGCAGACCACTGACCACGCAGACCACTGATTGCGCTGCCCGCTCACGCGGCGTCTCGTGCGCGCCAGAGGCCCGGCCTTCCCCGCGGGGAGCCGGGCCTCTACATTAGAGGCATGACACATACCCTGCTGACACGCTTCTCCTCAGAGCCCCGGCGAGACGGGACGGAGGACCTCGTCATCCTTCTCCACGGCTACGGCAGCCACGAGCTGGACCTGCTCGGCCTCGCGCCGATGCTCCCGGAGGGCCTGTGCCTCGCGGCTCTTCGCGCGCCTCTGCCGGCAGGACCGGGCTTCGCGTGGTTCCCCCTCAGCCAGGAGGTCGGGTTCTCGCCCGCCGCGGTGGAGCGGGTGGCCGCTGCCGTCGAGTCGGCGGTGGACGACGACGTGCGCCCCTCCGACTTCCGCAGCGTGACCCTGCTCGGGTTCTCCCAGGGCATGGCCATGGCCACAGTCCTCGCCCAGCGGGCCGCGTTCCCGGTGGATGCCCTCGTGGGGCTCTCCGGCTTCTGGATTGCCCAGGGCGAAGACCGCAGCCGGGAAGACCTGCCCGTCTTCTGGGGGCGGGGCCTTGCCGACGCGGTCATTCCCGCCAGCCTCGTCCAGGAGACGGAGCGCGCTCTCTCAGGCCGCAGCGGCGCCGTCGTCAAAACCTACGCGGGGCTGCCGCACTCCATCAGCCCTCAGGAGATGAAGGACGTCAGCGCGTTCCTCACGGACGCGCTGCCTCGATGACCGCGGAGGCAGAGCCGAGCGCGATGACGTCGCCCGGCACCAGCTGGCGGCCGCGGCGCTCCTCGATCTCCCCGTTGACCTTGACGAGGCCGTTGGCGATGACCTCTTTGGCCTCGACCCCGTCCTCCACCATGCTCGCGAGCTTGAGGGCCTGGCCCAGTCGGATCATCTCGTCCCGAATGGGCAGGGGCTCGGGTGCGGAGGCAGGGCGGCGGGAGGACGTGCGCGGTTCATTCATGCTCCCATTCTTCCTGATCGCGCTCACGGCCGGCGCACTCATGCCCGTCCAGAGCCGGGCCAACGCCGCCCTGGGCGGCGCGCTGCACGATCCGGTGGCCGCGGCCTGCATCAGCTTCGGGTCCGGCCTGGCCCTGCTGCTCCTCGCCGCGCTGGTCCTTCCGGGCATGAGGGCCGCCGTCGTCGCCATTCCCCGCGCCCTCCGCACCGGCGCGCTTCCCTGGTACCTGCTTCTGGCGGGATGCCTCGGCGCGTACTTCGTCTTCTCCCAGTCCACCGCCGTGCCCATGACGGGGGTGGCCCTGTTCACGGTGGCGGTCGTCGGGGGCCAGGCGGTCTCGAGCCTCGCCGTCGACCACTGGGGCCTGGGGCCGGCCGGCCGCCGTCCGGTCAGCCTCGCGAGGCTGCTGG
>JAGLBH010000155.1:0-427 GCA_018260285.1 Arthrobacter sp.
CCGAGCTGCAGAAGCTCCCCAAGATCGGGCCGGTCCTGGCACAGCGCATCGTGGAATACCGGGCCCAGCACGGCCCTTTCCGCGCTCTCGAGGACCTGGGCAAGGTCAAAGGGTGCGGCCCCGCAGTGCTCGCCTCGATCGCGGATCATGTGGCGTTCGATCCCTGACCGGGCACGATCGGCGCTGCGCATGCGGCCTCTCGTCGCCCCGGCGGCCCTTGTCTGGGTGTCCCTTGCTCTGACGAGCGCTGGTCACGCCCTCGTCGGATGGCTTCCCGGGGCTGCGGCCGTTGCTCTGGCCGGGTGGAGCTCCGGGGGCCGCCACAGCTGGCAGAGAACGCTGAGCGCATCGCTCGTCGGAGTGGTCCTTCTTCTCGGGGTGGGAGGCATCCTCGGTCAGCGTGCCGTCTCGAGCGAGATCGTCTCCT
>JAGLBH010000155.1:439-4129 GCA_018260285.1 Arthrobacter sp.
AGCGCCCAGGAGGTTCGCCTGCGGGTGATCTCCACGCCGCACCCGGCGCCCTACGGCACGGGCTCACTCTGCCTGGCAGATGCCGCGTGGGAGGACTCGCCCCATCCGGCTGTCTTCTCACGCATTGCGGTGACTCTGCCGTGTCGTGATGAGAACGGCCGTCCGGCTGACCTGGGGGACAGGATGCAGGGGGCGCTCACTGCGGTCAGGCCTCCTGGTCCTGCGCAGAGGGGGCAGGCTGCTGCTGCTGTTTTTCGCCAGACTCAGCCTCCGCGCCCCGGATGGTTCTCCCCTCTGCGGCAGGCTCGCGCCGCAGCCGATGCCGCCCTGGCTCAGACAGCCGGGGACCGATCGGGGAGAGTGGCCGCGGCCATGGTGTACGGGGGCTCCCCAGGGGACACTGGCGTGGAGGCGGCAATGCGAGCCTCTGGCCTGAGCCATCTGACCTCGGTCTCCGGGGCGAACTGCGCCATTATGACCGCGTGCGTCGTCTATCTTCTGCGCTGGAACAGAGTTCCCTTTCGTCTGCAGGCTGTGGCCGCGCTGGGCGTCATCATTGCCTTCGTGCTCTTGTGCGGCCCGGAGGCGAGCGTCCTCAGGGCCTCGGTCATGGGCGGCGTGACCAGCCTCGGCCTTCTCGCGGGCCGTGGCAAGAACCCTCTGAGCGTCCTGGCGGTGGCCGTTCTCATCCTCCTGGCCGCCGACCCCTGGCTCTCCGTCAGCATCGGATTCATGCTCTCGGCAGCGGCCACGGCGGGGATCATCGTGTGGGGCGGCCCGCTGACGGAGCGTCTCAGCGCCTGGGTGCCCGTCCCTCTGGCCGCAGCCTTCTCGGTGACGGCGTGCGCGAGTGCCGCCTGTCAGCCGATCCTCGCCTTTCTCTCAGACAATGTCCCCGGGCTGACCCTTGCGGCGAATATGCTGGCAGCCCCCTTGGTCGGGCCGATCACCGTGCTGGGGTTCGGCGTCGTCGCCCTGGCCTGGGCGTGGCCGGAAGGCGCCGCGATCCTCGCCTGGCTGCCGAATCGCGGCGCGGACGTCGTCGTGCTCATCGCCCGCTGGGCCGCGCACAGCCCCACCAACCAGACGGATCTTCCCGTGGGGCCGACGGGAGCCGTCCTGGGCATGGGGGTGTGTGTCTTTTTGACGCTGTGGCTCAGGCAGCCGCCTCGGCAGAGACGCGAGGACTGGACGCTTCGGCCGCCGTCGCGGGGGAGCGCCTCCCGATGGGTGCTCACTGCTCTGGCAGGCGTGCTGGCCCTGCTCCTGTGGGCCGTTCCCACCCAGCGGGGAGTCCTCAGGGACTGGCAGGCGGCGGCCTGCGACGTGGGCCAGGGCGATGCCTTCGCCGTGCGCACCGGACCCTCCAGCGCCCTTCTGGTCGATGCTGGTCCGAGGGACGGGCGCGTGGACGCCTGCCTTCGCCGGCTCGGCGTCACCAGCCTGACTGGAGTGTTCATCAGCCACCTCCACGAGGATCATGTCGGGGGCCTGAGCGAGGCGCTGCGCGGGCGAGGCAGCCCGCCGGTCTATTTCTCGAGCTCCGTCTCGAACGAGGCGGCGAGAAGAATCCTTCCGGTGTCTGCCCACCGCCTCGATCGCTCTCAGGCCGGGCGCCTCCTCGCGAGCGACGCCGGGGTGCAGCTCTGGCTTGTCCATGCGGGAAGTCCGGCACCCCCTGAGCGGGGAGGGGGCGAGCGGGAGAGCCTGGACGGAGAGAACCACGCCTCGATGGTGCTCCTCGCCGTCCTCCAGACCCCAGAGGGGCCGATGAGCATCCTCTTCACGGGGGACCTGGAGAAGGGGAGCGGAGCACGCCTCTCCCAGGCGCTGAGGCAGGCCGGCGGGACCGATCGCGTGGACGTGGTCAAGGTGGCTCATCACGGCGCGAAGAACGGAGCCTCGGACCACCTGCCGCAGGCGGGGGCGTCTCTTGCGCTCATCGGCGTGGGCGCGGCCAACGACTACGGGCACCCGCACAAGGCCGCACTGGCCGAGCTGGGGTCGCTCGGCATCCCGGTCAAGCGGACGGACCAGAACGGGATGGTCACAGTGCGCAGAACGCGCCAGGGACTTGAAGTGCAGAGCGATCGCTGACAGGACACCTCGACGAGTTGCGACCCGTCGTCGCGCGAGGTCGAACCGATACGATAGGAGGACATCGTGGCCGTGACCAGACAGCCGCCCAGACGCCAGGGGAAAACAGTGCCTGACCTCCTTCACCCTCGGGATGCGCGCCCTGCTCCGCTCATGCTGTTCCTGGGCCCCGAAGAGTTCCTCTTCCGGAAGGCCTGCCTTGCGCTGCGCGGCGAGATCATCGCGCGCGAGCCGGAGACTGAGGTCCACCGCATCGACGCCTCTCGGTACACGGCGGGGGAGCTTGAGGCAGCGACCCAGTCCTCCCTCTTCTCCTCATCCGTGCTCCTTGAGATCGAGAATGCCAGTGCCATGACAGAGGCTTTCCTCGAGGACGCGCTGCGGTACGCGCAGGCTCCCGCCGAGGAGTCCGTCGTCGTCATCCACCACAGCGGCGGGAACCGGGGAAAGCGCCTCCTTGACCAGCTCAAGAAGTCCGGCCCGGTCTACGACTGCGGAACCCCCAAGAAGGACGCCGACAAGGTGGCCTATGTCATGGCGGAGTTCCGCACGGGCAAGCGCAAGATCCAGGGGAGTGCGGCAGAGGCGCTCGTTGCGGCCGTGGGCAGCAGCATGGCTGAGCTGGACTCGGCGTGCCGGCAGCTCATGGAGGACGTGCCCGGTGCTGTCGACGAGGCGGTTGTCAACCGATACTACGGCGGGCGTGTGGAGGCCACAGCCTTCAAGGTGGCGGACGCGGCCGTGGCGGGCAATACCGCGAAGGCCCTCGGCATCGCGCGGGCGGCCATGACGACGGGGGTCGATTCGGTGCCGCTGGTGGCGTCGATCGGCATGAAGGTGCGGCAGATCGCCAAGGTGTCCGGGTACCACGGCACTCAGGGGGAGGCCGCGAGCGAGTTCGGCATGGCTCCCTGGATGGTCAAGAACGCGATGAACGAGGCTCGGCGCTGGGACAAGACCTCACTCACGCGTGCTGTCGACGCCGTGGCTGAGGCTGATTACAACGTCAAGGGCGGCAGCCGGAACCCGGGCTTCTCCGTGGAGCGGCTCATCATCGAGCTCGGCCGCCTGGCTGCACGCCGCTGACCACAATCGTGTGTTCGTCAGTGAGTGTGGGCAGGGGCTGCAGAGATTCAGCCGTCATGAAACTTTGACAAACCCCGTTGGATGACCCCAGGAAGACTCAGGATGTCCCACAGACCCCATCCAAAAGTTCGGAAACTGAACAAAGAATTTTCGTCTGGTGATACCAGCGAAGTAGACAAAAATCATCTTGCGCTGAAGGTGTCAAACCGGGAAGACACTCCCATGAAGGGAATGTCTGTCTTCTGGATCGCGCTGGTGGTGGCCTGCGTCACCGGACTGCTCTCTCTTGGCCTTCTCGTGCTCCTTGCTGTCTGGATAGGACATCAAGCCGCACAGGGCGGAGATGAAGTCTGGACCTGGCTGCGCTCCTCCCCGCTCCCGGGGAGCTTGCTGCTGGCCACGATCGGATTTCTCACCGCAGGGGTTGCATGGCGATCACACAAAGAAACAGAGCGTCTGAACCGGTCCAATCGACTGTTCCAACTCTCGGAGTCAGATTTTGCGTTT
>JAGLBH010000156.1 GCA_018260285.1 Arthrobacter sp.
TGGGCCTCGATCACCTCGCGGATGATCGCGTTGGCTTCAACGGCGTCCCGCGCCCAGTGGACGGTGGCTCCGGCGGCGGTCGCGTTCTTCTCGAACTCCTCGAGCAGCTCGGGCAGGCGGCTCATCGCGTGGGCCTTGATCTCGCTGCCGGCCTGGCGCAGGGCCTCCCAGTCGCTCAGCTCGCCGACGACGCGCAGGCGCTTGTCCCGGATCGTGTGGGTCGCGTGCCGGAGGTTGGCGCGCAGCTGCCCGTCCTTGAGCTCGCGCTTCGCGGCGTCGGGAAAGTACTCGTGGGCGACGACGTTGCCGCCGCTGTACGCCTCAGCCGCTTCAGGGCGGGGGCGGGGAAGGCCAAGGAACGTGGTCATGCGTTGACCTCCTCGTGGGGGTTGAGCGGGTTCTCGCGGGTGCTGGCCAGCACCTCGGCGAAGTGCACGGTGCGGATGCCGGTCTGCAGGCGGGAGAGGCCGCCGCCGATGTGCATGAGGCACGAGGCGTCGCCCCCGGCGCAGGCTGCGGCCTCCGTCGTCGCGATGTTGGAGACCTTGTCCGCGAGCATCGCCCCGGAGACGTCCGGGTTCTTCACGGAGAAGGTGCCGCCGAAGCCGCAGCACTGGTCGGCCTCGGGC
Source organism: Arthrobacter sp. (assembly GCA_018260285.1). Lineage (GTDB taxonomy): Bacteria > Actinomycetota > Actinomycetes > Actinomycetales > Micrococcaceae > Falsarthrobacter. Next base: position 630 of record JAGLBH010000156.1, read on the forward strand.
AGAGGGCGGAAGTCCACGCCCTCGACCGTCTGCAGCAGGCCCTCCTGGCGGCCGTCGAGGCGCAGCAGGCGCAGCCCGTGGCACGAGGAGTGGTACGTGAGCGGGTGCGGGAAGTACGAGCCGAGCTGCTCGGCGGCGTTCGTGATCCCGAGGACGTCCACGAGCAGCTGGGAGAGCTCCATCGTCTTGGCGCCGATGCAGTGGGCGCGGTCCGCGAGGCCCTGGTCCCCCGCGCGCTCGGCGATCATGGGCTGCTGGTGCTTGACGGAGGCCACGCACGAGCCGGAGGGGGCCACGGCGACGTCGTACTCGTCCGCCTCGAAGGCCTCCACGTGGTTCTTCACGACGCCGAAGGCCTGCTCGAACTTGCCCGAGTTGACGTGCATCTGCCCGCAGCAGGCCTGGCCCGCGGGGAAGATGACCTCGTGGCCGAGGCGGCGGAGGATCGCGACGGTGGCGTGGGCAACCCGCGGGTACATGGCGTCCACAATGCAGGTGGCGAAGAGGGCAATGCGCAGGGGTCTCTGGGCGCAGGTGCGGCGGAGGCTCTCGACATCAGGGGAGGCGTTGGGCACTGTGGGCTCCAATGGGATGAGGCGGCAGAAAGCTGTGGTCTGACCATATCAGACAGACCTGGAAGAAAGTGTGGGCAAGATCACCTGGGGTGGGGTATGCTGTTTGGTCAGACCACTGTGGTCTGACCATACATCGCATCTCTCAGGAGCTTGTCCGAATGACGACCTTCACCCCGCACACCGATGCCCTCGCGGGCTCGGTGGCCCTCACAGCCATCGTGGGCCTCCTCCCCCTCGCAGCCTTCTTCGTCCTCCTGGCAGGACTCAAGGTCAAGGCCCACCTCGCGGGGCTGGCAAGCCTTGCCGTGGCGCTCCTCGTGGCCATCTTCGCCATGCGCATGCCCGCCGGGCTCGCCCTGCTCTCGGGAACCCAGGGCGCCGTCTTCGGCGCGTTCCCGGTCTTCTGGATCGTGGTCATGGCCGTGTGGCTCTACCAGGTGACGGTCCTCTCCGGGCGCTTCGAGGACCTCCGCCGGATCTTCGACTCGATCGGCGGCGGGGACGTGCGCATCCAGGCCGTCCTCATCGCGTTCTGCTTCGGCGGCCTGCTCGAGGCCCTCGCGGGCTTCGGCGCCCCCGTGGCCATCACCGCCACGATGCTCCTGGCCCTCGGGCTCAAGCCCCTCAAGGCCGCCACCACGGTGCTCATCGCCAACACGGCCCCCGTGGCCTTCGGCGCCATCGCCATCCCCATCACCACGGCAGGCAGCCTCACGGGCCTCAGCCCGGACCACATCGGCGCGATCGTGGGCCGCCAGACCCCGTTCCTCGCCGTGCTCGTGCCGCTCATCCTGCTCCTCGTCATCGACGGCCGCCGCGCGGTCAAGGAGCTGTGGGTCCCGGCGCTTGTCATCGGCGCGGCCTTCGCCGTGGCCCAGTTCCTCTGCGCCAACTACTTCTCCTACGAGCTCACGGACATCGTCGCGGCGCTCGTGGCGCTCGGCGTCGCCGTCGTCTTCCTCAAGACCTGGCAGACGCCCGCTCGCCTCGCCCTCGCAGACGAGGCCCGCGCCCGCCTCGGCGCCCCGGCCCGCGAGGAGGCCGTCGGCGAGAACGCGCTCACCACGAGCCGCACGCTCATGGCCCTGCTGCCGTACATCCTTGTGATCGTGCTCTTCGGCATCGCCAAGCTGTGGACGATCGGCGTCAGCGTGCCCCAGGCGCTCGCCTCCACGGACCTCAAGGTCCGCTGGCCCGGGCTGGACGGCCATCTCCTCACCGCCGCGGGCAAGCCCTCCGGCTCCACGATCTACACCTTCCAGTGGCTCTCCAGCCCCGGCACGCTCCTGCTCATCACGGGCCTCATCGTGGCCGTCATCTACAGCGTGAAGAACGACGGCGGGCGCTTCAGCCTCTCCGTCGGGGACGCGGTGGCGGAGATCGGCCGGACGATCTGGCGCATGCGCTTCGCCGGAATGACGATCATGACCGTGCTGGCCCTGGCCTACGTCATGAATTTCTCCGGGCAGACCGTCTCCATCGGCACGTGGCTCGCCGGCACGGGCGGCTTCTTCGCCTTCCTCTCCCCCATCCTCGGGTGGATCGGCACGGCCGTGACGGGCTCGGATACGTCCGCGAACGCGCTCTTCGCCAAGCTGCAGCAGACCGCCGCGCACGAGGCCGGGATCGACCCCAACCTCCTCGTGGCCGCCAACACCACCGGCGGCGTGGTCGGCAAGCTCGTCTCGCCGCAGAACCTCGCCATCGCCGCCACCACCGTGGGCATGGACGGCGAGGAGTCGGTCATCTTCAAGAAGGTCGTCGGCTGGTCCCTCGGCATGCTCTTCTTCCTCTGCTGCCTCGTCTACCTGCAGTCCACGCCGGTTCTGGGGTGGATGCTCCCCTAGCGGACGGGCCGAGGGCCGGGCCGGCTGGCAGAATAGACCGAGGTTCTTCTGCCGGCTGGCCCGGCTTTTCCTCTGTCCGCTCTCAACCGCATACGCCTGGAGGCTCCGTGGAGCAGCAGTCCAAGTCCTACGACGTCGTCCTGCAAGACGTCGAGGCCAAGCTCCGATCCGGGGTCCTCAAACTGGGCGACCGCCTCAGCGGCGAGCGCGCCCTGGCCCAGGAGTACGAGATCTCGCGGGCCTCCGTGCGGGACGCCATCCGTGTGCTTTCCGTGCTGGGCGTCGTCAAGGCCTCGCCGGGGTCCGGCCCGAGCTCGGGCACGCAGATCATCGCCGAGCCGAGCATCGGGCTCTCCAACGCGCTGCGCCTGCACATGGCCTCCTCCTCCCTCCCGGCGGACGACGTCATCGAGGCCCGCGTGCTCCTCGAGTCCTGGGGCGCATGCGGGGCGGCCCGGCGCTGCGCCACCGGCGCGGTTCCCCCCGAGCGCCTTGACGCGCTCGACGCCCTCCTGACCTCCATGGAGGAGCCGGACATCACGCCCGAGCAGTTCCACCTGCTCGACGCCCAGTTTCACACCGAGCTGACGGCGCTGGCGGGGAACGCGGTCATCGAGTCCTTCATGGGGTCCATGCGGGAGGCCGTGCGCAGCTACGTCATGGAGTCCGTGGAGCGGATGGAGGACTGGCGATCGCTGGCCGAGGGGCTCAAGCGGGAGCACCGGGCGATCCTCGAGGCCACCCGCGCGGGCCGGTCCGACGACGCCGCAGCCTTTGTCGAAGCCCACATCCGCGGATTTGACCGTGTTCGACAGAGCCAGCTAGGGTAGATCCATACGCGGCTATAGCTCAATGGTAGAGCGCCTGCTTCCCAAGCAGGATACGAGAGTTCGATTCTCTCTAGCCGCTCCACTCATGCCCTGACGGCAGCCCCGGCTGTCGAGGCTTGCCGCTACGCCCCCGATTTCTCGGGGGCATTTTGCTTGTGCCCCCGGATTCTTCGGCTGCGCTGCGCCTCCACCCCTGGTTTCTCGGGGGCGCTCTGTCTGCACCCCGTGTTTCT
>JAGLBH010000157.1 GCA_018260285.1 Arthrobacter sp.
CACCCCGGCGTCGGCGTTGACGGCGTCGAGCACCTCGCGGGTCTGGAAGGCCGTGGCCTCGAGGGCCGCGCGGGCGATGTGGCCCTTGTTGGCGAAGCGGGTGAGGCCGACGATCACGCCGCGGGCCTCCGAGCGCCAGTACGGGGCGAACAGGCCGGAGAAGGCCGGGACGATGTACACGCCGCCGTTGTCCTTGACGCCGCGGGCGAGCTCCTCGACCTCGGGGGCGCTCTTGATGATGCCGAGGTTGTCCCGGAGCCACTGGACGAGCGAGCCGGCCACGGGGATGGAGCCCTCGAGGGCGTAGTGGGCCGGGCCGTCGCCGAGCTTGTAGCCCACCGTCGTGAGCAGGCCGTTCTCGGAGTGGACGATCTCCTCGCCCGTGTTGAAGATGAGGAAGCAGCCGGTGCCGTAGGTGTTCTTGGCCTCGCCCTTGTCGAAGGCAGCCTGGCCGAACGTGGCAGCCTGCTGGTCGCCGAGAATGCCCGCCACGGGCACCTCACGGAGGAGCTGGTCGCCGTGGACCGTGCCGTAGACCTCGGACGAGGACTTGATCTCGGGGAGCATGGACTCAGGAACGCCGAAGGCCTCGAGGACGCTCTGGTCCCAGCTGAGGGTCTTCAGGTCCATGAACATGGTGCGGGAGGCGTTCGTGACGTCGGTCGCGTGCACGCCGCCGTCCGTGCCGCCGGTGAGGTTCCAGAGGATCCACGTGTCGGTGGTGCCGAAGAGGAGGTCCCCCGCCTCGGCCTTCTCGCGAGCGCCCTCGACGTTGTCGAGGATCCACTTGATCTTCGTGCCGGAGAAGTAGGTGGCCAGGGGCAGGCCGCAGATGTCCTTGAAGCGGTCGAGGCCGTCTTCGCCGCCGGAGAGCTCTTCGACGATGTGCTGCGTGCGCGTGTCCTGCCAGACGATGGCGTTGTAGACCGCCTTGCCCGTCGTCTTGTCCCAGACGACGGCCGTCTCGCGCTGGTTGGTGATGCCCACCGCTGCGATGTTGTGGCGGGTGAGGTTCGCCTTGGAGAGGGCGTTGCCGATGACCTCGCGGGTGTTGTCCCAGATCTCCTGGGGGTCGTGCTCAACCCACCCGGCCTGGGGGAAGATCTGCTCGTGCTCCTTCTGGCCCACGGAGACGATCTTGCCGTCGTGGTCGAAGATGATGGCGCGGCTCGAGGTCGTGCCCTGGTCGATGGCGATGATGTAGTCGCTCATGGTGTGTCCTTGCTTTCTCGTCATTGAGGGTTAGGAGAGGGTGCTGATGAAGGCGTGGAGGAGGCCTGCGATGAGGCCGCCGACGACGGGGCCTGCGACGGGGATCCAGGCGTAGCCCCAGTCGGAGTCGCCCTTGCCGCGGATGGGCAGGATCGCGTGGGCCAGGCGGGGCGCGAGGTCGCGAGCCGGGTTGATGGCGTAGCCGGTGGGTCCGCCGAGGGAGGCGCCGATGCCGACGACGGTCAGGGCGACGAGCAGCGGCCCGAAGCCTGCGGCGACCTGCGGCAGGGAGAGGATGACGATCACGAGAACGAACGTGGCGATGATCTCCGTGATGAGGTTCCACATCGGCGAGCGCATCTCGGGGCCGGTGGCGAAGACGCCGAGCTTGTTGGAGGGGTTGTCCTCAGCGTCGAACTGCTCCTTGTAGGCGAGCCAGCAGAGAACGGCGCCGACGAACGCTCCGAGGAACTGGGCCGCGAGGTAGAGGGCCAGGTTGCCGAATGACTTGTCGATGCCGGGGGCGAAGGAGGCCACGGCGGGGTCGGCGAACATGCCGATCGTCAGGGCCGGGTTGAGGTGTGCTCCGGACTTGCCCGCCACGAGCGCGCCGGCGAGGACCGCGAAGCCCCAGCCGATGTTCACGTGGAGGAACCCGGTGCCGAAGCCCTTGTTGTGGTTGAGGATGTTGTTGGCGACGACGCCGCCGCCCAGGAGGAGGAGAAGGGCTGTGCCGAGGAACTCGACGAAGAATTGAAGACCGCTCATGGCAGGTGAACTCCTTTGTTCTGGTGTGAGTGAAGGCTAGACGAGCAGACCGGTGGCGAGGTCAACGCGGTGGCGCTCTGCGAAGACGGCGCGAGCGCGCTCCATCTCCGCGGCTCGCTCCTCGCGGCTCCACCCCTTGGCCTCGGCGAAGGCGTCCGCGAGCGCGGCGAAGAACTCGCCGGTGGCGAGGCCGCGGAAGGCGAGGGAAGTGCGGCGGATGAGGATGTCGTCGAGGTGCTCTGCCTGCTCGTGCCGGATGAGGAAGTCGAGCTCCCGGGTGGAGAGCTCGTGGGATCCGCCGATGAGCGCGTCCGCTCCGCTGCGGAGGTGCTCGGCGACGATGTCTGCGCGGACTCCGTACCGCTCGAGGAGCACGGCCCAGCGCTCTGCGGGGATGGTCTCGTCGGCGCGGGCGGCGATCCAGGCGCGGACGCCTGCCTCGGTCTCGGGGAAGCCCTCCCCTCCGCCGATGTACATGCCGAGGGTGCTGACGGTGCGCTTGGCGCCGAGGATCTCGAGGGTGTCGTTGGCGAGGTGCTCCGAGAGGGCGCGGAAGGTGGTCCATTTGCCGCCGACGACGGAGATGACGGTGGAGCCGTTCTGCTCGCGCTTCTCGAAGCGGTAGTCGCGGGAGACGAAGCCGGGCGCGGTGTCGTCGTGGCTCGGGAGGGGGCGGACTCCGGAGAAGGTGTAGACGATCTGGTCTCGGGTGACGGCAATGCTCGGGTAGACGTGCTTGATGAGCTCGAAGAAGTAGTCGATCTCCTCGTCGGTGCAGACGGCGCGGGAGGTCATGTCGTCGTCGAGGTCTGTGGTGCCGACGAGGACGCGGTCCCCCATGGGGTAGATGAGCACGATGCGGCCGTCGGTGTGCTCGAAGAAGATCTCGCGCCCCTGGGTGGCTTCGAGCAGCTCGGGGTGATCGAGGACGATGTGGGATCCCTTGGTGCCGCCCATGTATCGGGTCGGCGAGCTGAGGGCCTCGTTGGTCTGGTCGGTCCAGGCCCCGGTGAGGTTGATGACGACGTCGGCGCGGAAGGTGAACTCCTCTCCGGTGATCTCGTCGCGGAGGCGGACTCCGTCGGGGCCCATGCCGACGGCGGTGACGTAGTTGGAGGCGCGGGCCGTTCCGGGCTTGTCCGCGGCGGCTTTGAGCCCGTCGTGGAGCACGTCGAGGGTGAGGCGCTCGGGGTTGTGGACGGAGGCGTCGAAGTAGGTGGCGGTGTAGCGGACGTCGTCGCGCATCTTCGGGAAGAGCTCGCGGGAGGCCTCGGCGCCGAGGAACTCGTGCTTGGGGACGGTGCCTCCGAGGCGGGAGAAGGAGTCATAGATGGACAGGCCCATCTTGATGAGGGCGGCGCCGCGCTCTTCGGGCTTGCCGGAGCGGTGGGTGAGGAAGCGCAGGGGCGCGTTGAGGATCCCGGAGAAGGTGGAGAAGATCGGGATGGTCGTCTGGAGGGGCTTGACGTAGTGGGGGGCGATCTTCAGGAGGTTGTTGCGCTCGATCACGGACTCCTTGACGAGGCGGAACTCGCCGTTCTCGAGGTACCGGATGCCGCCGTGGATCATGTGGCTGGAGGCTCCGGATGCTCCGGAGCAGTAGTCCTCGCGCTCCACGAGGGCGACGTCGATCCCCTGGAGGGCGAGGTCCCGGAAGGTGCCGACCCCGTTGATGCCTCCGCCGATGATGAGGACGCGGGCCTCGGGGCGGCTGCGCAGGGATTCCACCCGGGCTCGGGTGGCGGGCGTGTGTGCGGGGGCCTGGACGGGCATGACACTCCTGGAAGTCGATCTGTGTGGTCTGCGTTACAAGTTCATCCCGGGAGGGCGAGTAAACTCAACAGAAATGCACAGATGTGCATTTTTTGTACGACGTCATCGGGAAGGATCGCCTCTCATGCCCGCACATCGCGAGACCCGCCTCGTCGCGGCTGCACGAATGTACTATGCGGAGGGGAAGACGATGGAGGCGATCGCCCACGAGTTCTCCACGAGCCGCTCCACGGTGTCCCGGTGGCTCTCGCAGGCCCGCGAGCGCGGCTATGTGCAGGTCACGGTGCACGAGAGCATCGAGACGCCCCGGCAGCTCGAACGCCGCATTGCGGAGGAGCACGGG
>JAGLBH010000158.1:0-257 GCA_018260285.1 Arthrobacter sp.
GGCGTCGTCCGCGTCCGCGTGCCCGACGACGTACATGACGTCCACGTCCGAGATGTAGTTGAGCTCGCGGGCTCCGCACTTCCCCATGCCGACGACGGCGAGGGCCACCTGGTCGGCCGCCGCCCCGAAGCGCTCACGGGCCTGGCGGCGGGCGATGAGCAGAGCGCCCTCGAAGGCTGCGGAGGCCAGGTCAGCGAGGTCGGCCGCGATGAGGTGGAGGCGGCCGGCAGGGTCATCCCCCTCGAGGTCGAAGAGAA
>JAGLBH010000158.1:267-4055 GCA_018260285.1 Arthrobacter sp.
GGTCTCCACAAGGTGGCGGCGGTATCGCGTCCGCAGGGCGGCGACGGCGGCGGGAGCGCCCTCCTGCCCCTCTGCGGCCTCCACGTGCGAGCGGGTGAGCTCGTCCCGCCGGTTCCCCACGGCCGCCGGGACCCGCGTGAAGTCGAGCTGATCGCACTCCTCCGGGCGGCGGATGAGAAACTCTCCCAGCGCGGGCGAGGACCCCAGGAGCCGCATGAGACGCGGAGCGCTCTCTCCCGAGAGCAGCGCTGACAGGGCGGGCTTCCGCTCCAGCAGGCGCACGAGGACCGTGAGGGCCTCGTCGGGAAGGGCCGCGTGGGCGAAGAGGCTCGCCAGCTCCTCCGGATCCCGGCCCAGGGACTCGATCTCCCGGGAGGCGAGCCAGGTCCGGGCACGGGTGATGTTCTGGAAGCCCGCGGCGATGAGCGCCCGGCTGGAGAAGACAGGGGTCTCGGTCACAGGATCCCCAGGTTGCGCTTGAGCTCGAACGGGGTCACCTCGACCCGGTAGGCGTCCCACTCGTCCTGCTTGTTCCTGAGGAAGCTGCGGAAGACCTGCTCGCCGAGGACCTCGGCGACGAACTCGCTCTCCTCCATGGCCCGGATCGCGTCGTGGAGCGAGGACGGGAGGGGGTCGTGGCCCAGCTGGCGGCGCTCGGCGGAGGTGAGCGACCAGATGTCGTCCTCGGTGGGCGCCGGAAGCTCGTAGCCCTCCTCGATGCCCTTGAGCCCCGCGGAGAGGAGGACGGCGTAGGCCAGGTACGGGTTGGCGGCAGAGTCGATGCCGCGGTACTCGATGCGCGCGGACTGGCCCTTGCCCGGCTTGTAGAGGGGCACGCGGACCAGGGCGGAGCGGTTGTTGTGCCCCCACGCGAGGTGGCTCGGGGCCTCTCCCCCACCCCAGAGGCGCTTGTAGGAGTTGACGAACTGGTTCGTCACCGCCGTGAACTCCGGGGCGTGGCGGAGGATGCCCGCGATGAACTGCTGCGCGGTGCGGGAGAGCTGGTATTCGGCGCCCGCCTCGAAGAACGCGTTGGTGTCCCCCTCGAAGAGCGAGAAGTGCGTGTGCATGCCGGAGCCGGGATGGTCGGAGAAGGGCTTGGGCATGAACGTGGCATAGGCGCCCTCGAGCAGGGCCACCTCCTTGACCACGGTACGGAACGTCATGATGTTGTCCGCGGTCTGGAGGGCATCTGCGTAGCGCAGGTCGATCTCGTTCTGCCCGGGACCGCCCTCGTGGTGGCTGAACTCCACGGAGATCCCCACGGACTCGAGCATGTTGACGGCCGTGCGCCGGAAGTCCTGGGCCACGCCGCCCGGCACGTGGTCGAAGTACCCGGCGTTGTCCACGGGCTCGGGGCGCCCCTGTGCGTCCAGCCTGTCGGACTTCAGCAGGTAGAACTCGATCTCCGGGTGCGTGTAGCAGGTGAAGCCCATGTCGGCCGCCTTGGCCAGGGTGCGCTTGAGGACGTTGCGCGGGTCGGCCGCCGAGGGCTCGCCGTCGGGTGTGAGGATGTCGCAGAACATGCGGGACGTGGCCTCGGAGTCGCCCCGCCACGGCAGGATCTGGAAGGTCGAGGGGTCCGGCTGGACGAGCATGTCGGACTCGTGGACGCGAGCGAGCCCCTCAATCGAGGAGCCGTCGAAGCCGAGGCCCTCCTCGAAGGCGCCCTCCACCTCAGCGGGGGCCAGCGCCACGGACTTGAGCGTGCCCACCACGTCCGTGAACCAGAGGCGCACAAACCGAACGTCGCGCTCTTCGATGGTCCGGAGAACGAACTCCTGCTGCCGATCCATGGTGCTCCTTTCGCGCCGCCTCACGCGAAGCGGTCTCTCCTCTCCAGCCTATCGGGCGAGCGGAGAATTCGGGCAGGACACTAGGGTAGAGAGCATGACCCTTCAGCAAGCCCCCTACGGCACCGGCGCCCCGGCGTCGCCGGCCCTCCGCCCCGCCCGCGTGCGCACCCGCACCCTTCAGCAGCACAAGGAGCGCGGCGAGAAGTTCACGATGCTCACGGCCTACGACGCCCTCACGGCGTCCCTCTTCGAGGACGCGGGCGTGGACGTTCTGCTCGTCGGCGACTCGGCGGCCAACAACGTGCTCGGCGAGACCACCACCCTGCCGATCACGGTCGAGGACATGCTCGTCTTCACTCGGGCCGTGAGCCGGGGCTCCCAGCGCGCGCTCATCGTGGCGGACCTGCCCTTCGGCTCCTACGAGAACTCGCCCGCGCAGGCCTTCTCCACCGCCGCGCGCTTCCTCAAGGAGGGCGGCGCCCACGCGGTGAAGATCGAGGGCGGCGCCCACCAGGCGGAGACCGTGGCCCACCTCACCCAGTCGGGCATCCCGGTCATCGCGCACATCGGGTTCACTCCGCAGAGCGAGCACGCCCTGGGCGGGTACAGGGTTCAGGGGCGCGACGACGCCGGGGCCCGGCTTCTCGAGGACGCCCTCGCCCTCCAGGCCGCAGGGGCTTTCGCCGTGCTCATAGAGATGGTGCCGGCCTCCGTCGCCGCCGCCGTCGACGAGGCACTCGCCGTGCCGACGATCGGCATCGGCGCCGGCCCGAGCACCACGGGCCAGGTGCTCGTCTGGCAGGACGCGCTGGGCCTGCGCACGGGCAGGATGCCGAAGTTCGTCAAGCAGTTCGCCGACCTGCGCTCCGCCATGGAACAGGGCGTTAAAGACTACGTCCGCGAGGTGGCTGAGGGCAGCTTCCCCGCGGACGAGCATTCATTCGACGTGGCCTAGCGGCTCAGTAGTCGTCCGAGTCCTCCTCGGACTCCCAGCGCTCGGTGTTCGCATGGGCCTTCTCCAGGGCGTGAGCGGCCGCTGCCTCGGTGGGGTACGGTCCCATGAGGTGAGCTTTGTTCGAGCCGTCGCCCTCCTCGACCGTCTTCGTGTCCAGGTTGAACCAGTATTCCTTGGCCATGGGGGCCTCCTTCGTGTGCGCGGGTGAATCGTCCGGGAGCGGATCTTTAACAGGGAAAGTCTATGCGAGCCGCAGGAGGCCGCGGGCGGGCGCCCACTAGAATAGGAAACTATGTCGCACAATGCCCCTGCCCCCTCTGCCGGCCGCGCCCCTCTGGGCGCCCTGACCCCGGGTGCCCTCAGCCCCCGGCGGCCCGTTCCGGCGTCGATCCCCCGCCCCGAGTACGTGGGGCGCATGGATGCGGACGAGGGCAACGACCTCACGAGCATGCACACCCCCGAGGAGATCGAGCGGGTGCGCCGCGCCGGGCAGATCGCCGCCCAGGCGATGCAGGAGGCCGGCAAGGCGTGCGTCCCGGGCACGACGACGGACGAGCTGGACCGCATTGCCCACGAGTACATGTGCGATCACGGCGCGTACCCCTCCACCCTGGGCTACAAGGGCTACCCGAAGTCGCTCTGCAGCTCTCTCAACGAGGTCATCTGCCATGGCATCCCGGACAGCACGGTGCTCGAGGACGGGGACATCGTCAACCTCGACGTCACCGCGTACGTCGAGGGCGTGCACGGGGATACGAACGCCATGTTCCTCGTGGGAGAGGTGGACGAGGAGTCCCGCCTGCTCGTCGAGCGGACCGAGGAGGCCCTGGCCCGTGCGATCAAGGCCGTCAAGCCGGGCCGCGAGATCAACGTCATCGGCCGCGTCATCGAGAAGTACGCGGGCCGCTTCGGCTACGGCGTGGTGCGCGACTTCACGGGCCACGGGGTAGGCCGCGAATTCCACTCGGGGCTCATCGTGCCGCACTACGACGCTGCGCCGTCCTTCAACACCGTCATGAAACCAGGAATGGTGTTTA
>JAGLBH010000159.1 GCA_018260285.1 Arthrobacter sp.
GGCGGCGCCCCCGAGAATCAGGGGGTGCACTGCGATGCGCCCCCGAAAAACCGGGGGGCCATCAGAACCGCCCCCGAGAAAGCGGGGGTGCAGGGCAGGGAGCGCCGTCGTCGTCGGACGGAGCGAGCTCCGCCGAGGGAAGCGACGGAAGCAGTCCCACGCCCAGCACCACGCCCAGCACCACGCCCAGCCGCCGCAGCCAACGCACACCGCCCCGTGGTCCGGACCCCTGCCCCGCCCCTATAGGGTTAGTACAATGAGAACCCCCGTCCCCGAATACCTGCGTGACCTGCTCCACGAGATGACCCCAGCCGATGGCGGCACGGTGGCCGACTACATTCCCGAGCTGGCCAAAGCAGACCCGGAGACCTTCGCCATCGCCCTGACGACCGTCGACGGCCGCACCTACTCGGCCGGCGCCGATGACACGCTCTTCACCATCCAGTCCATCTCCAAGCCCTTCGCCTACGCGGCGGCGCTGGAGGACCGCGGATTCGACGCGGTGCACGCCAAGGTCGGCATGGAGCCGAGCGGCGAGGCCTTCAACGAGCTCTCCCTCGAGCGCGAGTCCAACCGCCCCAAGAACCCCATGATCAACGCGGGCGCCCTCGCGGTCCACAGCATGCTGGGCAAGCCCGGTGCCACCCGTCGCGAGCGAGTCGCCCGGCTGCACGGCTTCTTCGAGGAGCTGCTCGGGCACCCTGTGAGCGTGGACTTCGACGCGTACACCTCTGAGGTCGAGACCGCAGACCGCAACCTGGCCCTGGCCCACATGCTCCGCTCCTACGGCATTATCGAGGACACAGCCCACGAGATCATCGACGGCTACACGGCCCAGTGCGCCACGCTCGTCACGGCCCGAGACCTCTCCATCATGGGGTCCGCGTTCGCCAACGGCGGGGTCAACCCGGTCACGGGCAAGCGCGTCGTCTCCCGCGCTGTGGCCCGCCAGACGCTCTCCTCCATGGCCTCCGCCGGCATGTACAACGGGGCCGGAGCATGGTTCGCGGAGATCGGCATTCCGGCGAAGTCCGGGGTGTCGGGCGGCCTGCTCGGAGTGCTGCCGGGCCAGGTGAGCGTGTGCGTCTTCTCCCCCAGGCTGGACAAGAACGGCAACAGCGTGCGGGGCGTCAACGTGTTCCGCCGCCTCTCCCGTGATATCGGGTTCCACCTCATGGAGTCCGACGCCTACGGCTCCCCCGCCCTGCGCTCTCTGCGCGTGCGCGAGGGCAAGCTCGTCGTCAGGCTTCAGGGCGCAGTGCAGTTCACCGGAGCGGAGGCGATCCTCCACGAGCTGGAGAAGGAGAGCTCGGGGCTGCCAGAAGTGGTGTTCGACGTCGCCCGCGTGAGCCGCTTCAACGAGATCGGCCGCCGCATGATTCTCGAGGCGATGCACCGGATGGACCTCGACGGCCGGGTCGTGCACCTCTACGACCCGGACGGCGTGCTGCCGGATCCAGACCTCGGCGACGGCCGCTACCCGGTGCTCGACGACGAGGAGACCCAGGACTGGATCCCGGAAGACCACGGGATCCCGTCCGTCGGGTAGCCGCGGGGGCTCAGCCCCGAGCGCGCTCGTACTCTGCGATCTGGCCGATGCGGCGGACGTGCCGCTCGTCCTTGCTGAACGGCTCGGCGAGGAACCACTCGATGATCCGGGTGGCCTCCTCGATCGTGTGCTGGCGGCCCCCGACGGCGACGACGTTGGCGTCGTTGTGCTCGCGGGCCAGCTTGGCGGTGGACTCGTTCCAGGCGAGGGCCGCGCGGATGCCCGGGACCTTGTTCGCGGCGATCTGCTCTCCGTTGCCGGAGCCGCCGAGGACGATCCCGAGGGAGTCGAGGCCCTGCTCGCGCTCGGCAGCGACAGCCTGGGCCGCTGCGATGCAGAAGCCCGGGTAGTCATCCAGCGGGTCGTAGCTCTGCGGACCGTGGTCCACCATCTCGTAGCCCTGGGCAGAGAGGTGCTCGATGAGCGCGTGGCTCAGCTCGAGTCCTGCATGATCGGTGGCGATGTGGACGCGCATGGATTCCTCACGTAGCGGTGGTCTGGACAGGCCGGACCTCTCCGGCTCTCCACCAGGGTAGCGCGAGGAGAGTGGAAGAATACTGTCCCAGGGGTGTCCGCGATGCGCCGCGAGGTGCAAGAATATGGAAGGACTCTTTCAGAGAGACACCCGTCACAGCTACCCATCGATGAACAGGAACCCAATGCCCGGCATGAACCTGACTCGCGCAGAGGCCGTTGAGCGCGCCTCCGTCGTCACCCGTGTTGACTCCTACCGCGTTGAGCTTGACCTCACGCGCGGGGAGACCGTCTTCGGCTCGAAGACGACTGTGAAGTTCACCGCCCAGCCCGGCTCCTCCACCTTCATCGACGCGATCACCCACACCGTCCGCTCGGTCACCCTCAACGGCACGGAGCTCGACGTGCGCGAGGTGTCCGACGGCGTCCGCATCCAGCTTCCCGGCCTTGAGGCGGAGAACGTCCTCGTCGTGGACGCCGACGCCCTCTACACGAACACCGGCGAGGGCCTGCACCGCTTCGTCGACCCGGTGGACGGCGAGGTCTACCTCTACTCGCAGTTCGAGGTTCCGGACTCTCGCCGCATGTTCGCGGTCTTCGAGCAGCCGGACCTCAAGAGCGAGTTCACGTTCGTCGTCACCGCGCCCGACCACTGGGACGTCATCTCCAACGAGCCGACGCCGGAGCCCGTGGCCGCCGCCCCCGGGACTATGAACCCCGACAAGGCGAAGACGTGGGAGTTTGCCCCCACTCCGCGCATGTCCTCTTACATCACGGCACTCATCGCGGGGCCATACACCGCGTGGCGCAGCAGCCTCACGAGCTCCAGCGGCCGCGAGATCCCCCTTGGCGTCTTCACCCGCGCCTCGATGGCCGAGTACATGGACCCGGAGAACGTCTTCGAGCTCACCCGCCAGGGCTTCGAGTTCTACGAGGCGCAGTTCGAGACCCCGTACCCCTTCACGAAGTACGACCAGCTCTTCGTCCCGGACTTCAACGCTGGCGCCATGGAGAACGCCGGCGCGGTCACCTACCTCGAGTCCTATGTCTTCCGCTCCCGCGTCTCCGAGGCCGTGCGCGAGCGCCGCGCCGTGACGATCCTCCACGAGCTCGCCCACATGTGGTTCGGGGACCTCGTGACGATGAAGTGGTGGAACGACCTCTGGCTCAACGAGTCCTTCGCCGAGTTCATGTGCCACCTCTCCGCGGCCGAGGCCACCGAGTTCACGGACGCCTGGACCACCTTCTCCGCGACCGACAAGTGGTGGGCCTACACCCAGGACCAGCTGCCGACCACGCACCCGATCGTCGCCGAGATCCGCGACCTCGAGGACGTCCAAGTGAACTTCGACGGCATCACGTACGCCAAGGGCGCGTCGGTGCTCCGTCAGCTCGTCGCCTGGGTGGGCCAGGACAAGTTCATGGAGGGCCTGCGCGCGTACTTCGGCAAGCACGCCTGGTCCAACACTGAGCTGCCCGACCTCCTCACCGAGCTTGAGGCCGCCTCCGGGCGCGACCTGGGCGTCTGGGCCGAGGCCTGGCTCCAGACCGCGGGCGTCAACACGCTGGGCCCGGTCTTCGAGACGGAGAACGGGACGTACAGCCGCTTCGCCGTCGAGCAGACCGCGCCCGAGGACTACCCGACGCTCCGTCCCCACCGCCTCGGGATCGGCATCTATCGGGACGACGCCGGGGCCGTTCGCCTCGTCAAGCACGTCGAGGTGGACGTGGACGGAGCGCTCACGGAGGTCCCCGAGCTCGTCGGCGCTCCGGCCGGCGACCTCGTGCTCGTCAACGACGGCGACCTGGCCTACGGCAAGACCCGCCTGGACCCGCAGTCCTTCGCCTTCGCCCTGGACCGCCTCGCGGATGTGGAGGACGCCTTGGCCCGGGCCCTTATCTGGGGCGCGGCCTGGAACGGGACGCGGGACGCGGAGATCAACCCGCGCGACTTCCTCCGCCTCCTCGTGCGCCACCTGCCCCGGGAGACGAA
>JAGLBH010000015.1 GCA_018260285.1 Arthrobacter sp.
CACATCAGCCCGGTCAGCACATCAATGACCTCGCTGGAGATCCTCGCCCCGGGCAGGGCTCCGAGCATCACGAACCGGCTGGTGCGCTCAACCAGGGTCACGATCGCTGAGTTCCCGCCCTTGCCGATGACCAGGTCCCCTTCCCAATGCCCAGGCACGGCCCGGTCAGCGGCTTCTGCTGGGCGCTGGCTGATCAGGCAGTCTTTCAGCCACGCCCGATTCCCCGCCCCCGCGTAGGGCAGTTTCGTGCGCGGCTTGCGGCGGGTGCGCCCGCGCCGGGTGGCTTTCTCGATGGAGAGTTCCTCGCGCAGGGTGCCGCGGCCTTGAACGTACAGGGCTTGATAGATCGTCTCGTGGGACATGGTCCATTCTCGCTCCATCCCGTGCTCCAAGCGCAACTGCTGCTGGATCTGCCGCGGGGAGAACTTCTTGCCCAACAGATCGATCACCCGGGCCCGAAGATGCTGGTGGGTGGTGATCTTGCGGGGTTTGGGCCGTCGGCGCCGGGCTGCGGCGGCCAGCTCGGCTTCATGGGCGCTGTAGCCGGGGTTGCGCCGGCCGTTGGATTTGTTCCGGGCGATCTCACGGCACACGCTGGAGCGATGTCGGCCAATCTCTGCGGCGATCCTGGCCGGGGTATGCCCGTCGGCTAGGCGCAGCATGATCACGGTGCGTTCTTCAAGGCTCAGTCGTGAGCCCTTCCGCCGGGTTGGGGCCGGGGCAAGGTTCAAGGGTTTGAGTCCTCCGATGGGGCCGGTGCTGAACAGATCCATACCGTGGAATCTACCTAACCAGTTCCTGGCGGTCTGCTCAGCCAGATCGCATTCCCGGGCGGCAGCACCGATCGAGGAGCCCTCACAGAGCATGGTGAAGAATCGCTCACGAGTGGCTACAGAGACAGTCATCAGAGTGGGTGTCCTTCCACAACAGCGGGCCTTGTAGGGCTCGGCCCGGGGCAGTCACGGGTGTGTTGCAATCACCCTTTGACACCACCCTCTCTAGCCTCAGATCAACCTAGCCTCAGATCAACGCCCCCTCTGGTCTCCATTCAGCACAGCTTCTCCTGATCACCGGCCCCAACGGAACGGGCAAGTTCACGAAAGAGATGGGCACATTTCCGTGAGATACCGAAGACGGCCGAGGACTCGGGGATCCCGGACTGACTAGGGGCCTGAGGTCGAGCAGTGGTCACAGAGCTGGGGCGGCGCCGCCTGACGCCAGCGCCCCTCCCTGACAGCCCTCAGGCGAACAGCCCCTGGCCGATGTACTCGCCCTCTTTGACACCCGGCGGCACGGCGTAGAGCCCGGAGGCCACGTGCTGGAGGTACTCCAGGTGGAGGCGGTCCTTCGTGGAGAGCTGGGTCTGCATGGGAGTGAAGTGCGTGCGGGGGTCCACGACGAAGGCGATGAAGAACAGCCCCGCCTCCAGACGACCGAGCCCGTCAGAGCCGTCCGTGAAGTTGTACCCGCGGCGCAGCATCTGCACGCCCTTGTTCGCGGTGGGGTGGGAGAGCTTCACGTGGGAGTCCGCCGCGATGAGCGGCCCGTCCCGGCCTTCCAGCGTGAAGTTGGGCTCGCTGAACTCCTTGCCGCCGGAGAGCGGGGCGCCTTCGGCCTTCGTGCGACCGATGGAGGCCTCCTGCTCCTGGAGGGAGGTCCGATCCCAGATCTCGATGTGCATGCGGATGCGCCGCGCCACCATGTAGGTGCCGCCGGCCATCCACTCGGCGCGCGGATCGGCGCCCTTGCCCACCCACACGTGCTTCTCCACCTGGGCGGGGTCCTCCGACTTGAGGTTGGCCGTGCCGTCCTTGAACCCGAAGAGGTTGCGGGGCGTCTCCTGGGCCGTCGAGGTGGACGACGTGCGCCCGAACCCCAGCTGCGACCAGCGCACCTCCACCGTGGAGAACCCGATCCGGGCCAGGTTGCGAATGGCGTGCACGGCCACCTGGGGGTCGTCTGCGCAGGCCTGCACGATGATGTCCCCGTCCGACCGGGCCGCGTCCAGCTTGTCCCCCGGGAAGTGGGGCAGCGGCTCGAGCGCGGCGGGCAGGCGGTCCTGGATCTTGAGGAACTTCTTCTCGAAGAAGCTGCGTCCGAACCCGATGGTGATCGTCAGGTTCGCCGCGCTCAGCCCCACGGCCTCCCCCGTGTCCGCGGGCGGGGCCAGGTAGGACTCGCTGCTGCCTTCGCCCAGCGTCTTTCCCTGGGTCATCGCCGCTGCGGCCTCTGTCCACTGCTTGAGGAGGGAGATGACGTCCTCCCTGGACGTGGTCACGAGGTCGAAGGCCGCAATGTGCAGGCGGTCCTGCGCGGCCGTCGTGATCCCGGCCTGGTGGTCACCGTGGAAGGGGACGACGGCGGAGGCGGCCTCCGTCGTCGTCCCTCGAGACTCGGGGAGGCTCAGGGCCACGCCCGTGGCCACGGCGGCAGCACCGGTCGTGGCAGCGGCCGTCAGGAGCCCGCGACGGCTGACAGCGGTCACTTCTTGAGCACCTCGGCGGTGAGCTTGGAGAGCGGCTCGGCCAGCGCGTTGACGCTCGTGGCGAGGGCGCGGACCTGCTCCTTGCTCAGCTCGGTGTAGGGCTTCCAGCCGTCGGCGGTCTTGTGCTGGGAGAGCTCCTTGGACGTGGCGGCGAAGCGCTCGTCGAGCTGCTTGGCCAGGTCCGGGTTCTTCTTGGCGAGCAGGGGGCGCAGCTCCTGGTAGGCCACTGTGGCGCCTTCGAGGTTGCCCTGGAAGTCCCAGAGGTCGGTGTGGCTGAAGGCCTCCTCTTCACCGGTGACCTTGCCCTTGGCGACCTCGTCGAGCAGGGTCTTGGCCCCGTTGGCGATCGAGTCCGCCGTGAAGGTCACGGTCTTGGTGCGCTTGACGAGCTCCTCGGTGTCCTTGACGAGCTTGTCGGCGAGGGCCTTGCGCTGAGCGGGGGTCTGGGGAGTGAAGCCCTTGGGCGCCCAGAGGTCCTTCTCCGCGCGGTGCCATCCGGTCCACTCCTGGCCCTTCTCGAGGTCCGCCTCGCGGGCATCCAGCACGGGGTCAAGGTCGCCGAAGGACTCGGCCACGGGCTCGATGCGCTCCCAGTGGAGGCGAGTGCTCGCGTAGAGGGCCCGGGCGTCGTCGTCCTTCCCGGAGGCGTAGGCCTCGGCGAACTTCTTGGTGCCGGCGAGGAGCTGGTCGGACTGGTCGCGGACGTAGCCCGCGTAGTTCTTGACGGCGGTGTCGATGAGCTTCTGGTCATCCGCGCTGGCAGTCGGCTCGTTGGCGGACTTCTCCACGGTCAGCGTGCCGCGGATGCCCTCGCCCACCATGCCCGGCTTGCAGGACGTCACATAGGTGCCGGCGGGCGCCTGGATCGTGAAATCGCGCGTCAGGCCGGGGCCGATGTTCTCCACTTCGCCGACGATCCGCAGGCCGTCCTCCGCGAGCAGGTAGAACTCGGTGACCTGGTCCCCCTCGTTCTTGATCGTGAACGTCAGGGGGCCGGACTTCGCCGTGGTGGAGGAGAGCTCGCAGGCGTCCTTGGTGCTCTTCACGGTGATCGCTCCGGTGCCGGAGGCGGACTTCGTGTTGTCCGTGCAGCCTGTGGCGGCCAGGGCGAGGGCGATGAGGGGGGCTGCGGCCAGCATTCTGCGGTTCATGGGGTCTCTTGTCTGACGAAGTGGACGGGTCGTGCGCAGGGGGGTCAGGCTGCGGCCATGGCGACGGGGCGCGCGGACTTGACCGGGCTCGACGTGCGGATGGCCTTGGTGTACAGCGGCACGACGACGGCCATGTATGCGATCCATGCGACGGCCTGGAGCCAGGTGGTCTGCGGGGAGAAGTTGAAGATGCCCTTGAGGAGGGTGCCGTACCAGCTGCTCGGCGGGATCTGCGCGGAGACGTCGAAGGCCAGGGCGTGAAGCCCCGGGAGGATGCGGGCCTCCTGGAGGTCGTGGATGCCGTAGGCCAGAACGCCCGCTGCCACCACGATGAGGGCGTACCCCGTGATCGTGAAGAACGTGCCGAGGTTGACCTTGAGCACGCCTCGGTGGAGCAGGAAGCCGAAGCCCACGGCGACGACGAGGCCCGCGAGCGCGGCCAGCAGCGGAGACCCGCCTGCGGCGCCCTGAGCCTGGGAGGCCGCCCACAGGAAGAGGGCGGTCTCGAGGCCCTCGCGGCCGACGGCGAGGGCCGCCACCGTCACGAGCGCTCCGCCGCCTGCGGCTACGGCCGTGTCCACCTTGCCCCGGAGGTCGCTGCCGAGGGAGCGGGCCGAGCGGGCCATGAAGAAGACCATCCAGGTGACGAAGCCGACGGCCACGATCGAGAGAGTGCCGCCGATGACCTCCTGCGCCTCGAACGTCAGCCCCCGGGGGCCGAAGGTCAGAAGCGCGCCGAACCCTGCGGAGACTGCCACGGCGGCGGCGATGCCCATCCACATATAGGGGAGGCGATCGCGGCGCCCGATCTTGGCGAGGTAGGCCATGAGCAGCACGACGACGAGGACGGCTTCAAGCCCCTCTCGAAGCCCGACGAGGAAATTGGCGGTCATGGCGGTTGAGCCCTTCACGAGTCGAAATAGGGAGGCAAGGCAAGCCTTACTGAGGTCAACCTTAGTCGTGCTGCGGCCAATTAGGCAACACGCGCGGTTCGTAAACCTTGCCCACCCCACACGAAGGGGCCCAAGCGTCTCGATATGTGGTCTCAACAGATAACAATTCAATAAATCTTGCACTCAATGCAAGTGATTGGTAAATATCAATTTCGGGCCATCTCAGGGAAGTTTAGATTCACAGCAATTTCAAAGCGGATGCGCACTTCTGGCACAGGCTTCGGGCTGTGAAAGGAACGCTTTGGAGTCTGCTACGATTTTCGCAACTCGTGACTCTGGTCACATGACCAGTGCGATGCGAATCGTTCCGACTAGTCCCTCGACAGGCCGCCCATGCTGAAATACCTTGCGAAGAGAGCGCTGACCTACCTGGTGCTGACCTTCATCGCCACGTCGATCACGTATCTTCTGGCATCGACGATCTTCACCCCCGGTCAGGCCATGGAGGCCCAGACGCCTCGCCCGACCCAGGAGCAGATCAACAACCAGCTCCGCATCCTCGGGCTGGACCCGGCCATGAGCACCTGGCAGCGATACGGGGAGTGGCTCAAGAACATCGCCCTCCACTGGGACTGGGGACGCACTCCCGGCGGCGGATACGTGAACCACGAGTTCGGCATCCGCGTCATGGTCTCCGTGCGCCTCTACATCCTGGCGACTCTCATCTCCCTCGTCATCGGCGTGGCACTCGGCGTCCTCGCCGCTGCTCGCCAGTACAAGCTGAGCGACCGAATCGCCACAAGCTACAGCTACCTCGTCTTCATCTTCCCCGTGCCCGTCGTCTACGTCCTCGTCCAGCTGCTCTTCATCAAGATCAACGAGAACGCTGGCACACGCCTGTTTTATGTAACGGGCTCTGCAGGAGATGACATCCACGGATTCTGGAACATCATCATCGACCAGGCTCAGCACTACTTCGTGCCGACACTCGCGATGACTCTCGTCTCCTGGGCCGGATACCAGGTGACCATGCGCCAGTTCCTCCTCGACAATGTCAATGCCGACTACGTCCGCACGGCTCGCGCCACCGGCCTGACCCGCGGCAAGGCCATCCAGCGCCACGCGATGCGAGTCTCTCTTATCCCCGTCGCCCAGCAGATCGCCTTCGTCATCCCGGGCATCTTCCTCGGAGGCTTCTTCGCGGAGTCCATCTTCAACTGGCAGGGCATCGGCCTCTGGTCGCTGCAGGCCATCGCGGCGCAGGACGTCAACTCGTCGGTGGCCGTCGTCGCCTTCGGGTGCATCGTCACCGCCTTCAGCTTCATCCTGGCTGACTTCCTGACCGTCATCGTCGATCCCCGAGTGAGGGCCTGAGGCCATGAGCAACCCCACCAACCAGCTGGAATCCGCTGAACTCTCCACCCCCGAGGGCATCGTCGGAAAAACCGCTTCCGTGACAGCTGACGCCACCGCTGCCCCCGCCGCAGCCAAAGACCCCGCGGTGATGAACAAGCGGACAATCCTCGCCCGCCGCTTCTTCCGCAACATCCCGGCAATGATCGGCGTCTGCCTTCTCCTGCTTGTCACCGCCTTCGCGATCTTCGCCCCGATGGTCACGCCGTGGCGCTATGACGAACTCGACTTCATCAACGCCGGCATGCCCCCGGGAACGGAAAACCATATCCTCGGCACGAACCAGGCTGGCGCAGACATGGTCGCGCAGCTCGCCCAGGGCACCCGGATCTCCCTCGTCATTGGCCTCGTCGTCGGCGTGGCTACCGCGCTCATCTCTGCGATCTACGGCTGCGTCATGGCCTACTTCGGCGGCAAGGTCGAGTGGTGGATGCTCATGTTCCTCGAGCTCATGATGCTCATGCCCGCATTCCTCGTCATCGCGATCATCACGAACGGCCGGGGCGGCAACTGGATAGTCCTCATGCTCATGCTCATCGTCTTCGGCTGGATGGCAGCGGCCCGCCTCGTCCGTTCCCTCTCCTCCTCGCTCGTGGACCGCGAGTTCGTCAAGTACGCCCGCTTCATGGGGGTACACCCGTTCAAGATCATCATGCGCCACATGCTCCCGAACATCGCCAGCCAGATCATCTTGGCGATCACGACGGGCATCTGGGGTGCCATCCTCTCCGAAGTCGCCTTCTCCTTCCTCGGCATCGGCATCAAGATCCCGGACACCTCCCTCGGCCTACTCATCGGCCAGGCGAAGGACTCCCTCGACGCCTACCCCTGGATGTTCTGGCAGCCGGTCATCATGCTCCTGCTCATCACCGGCCCGCTCTCCCTCATCAATGACGGTCTGCGCGATGCCTTCGACCCGTCCTCCAACGCCAGCGGAAAGGCCAAGAAGAAATGAGCCACGCACTCAGCGCATCGGCCCGCGCTCCTCAGAGCGGCACCCCCGTCCTGTCCGTCCGCAATCTTCACGTCCACTTTGGCACGGAGAACGGCACCGTCCACGCCGTTCGCGGCGTCGACTTCGACCTCTACCCCGGCAAGGTCCTCGGCATTGTCGGCGAGTCGGGCTCCGGCAAGTCGGTCACGAGCTTGGCCATCATGGGTCTGCTTACTCCGAATGCCGACATCGACGGCTCCATCACCCTCGACGGCGTCGAGCTCCTCGGCAAGACGGACGCCCAGATGTCCAAGCACCGCGGCAAGGACATCGCCATGGTGTTCCAGGACCCGCTGTCCTCCCTGACGCCTGTGCTGACCATCGGCCGCCAGCTGACGGATGCGATCTCCATCCACAACCCGGACTGGTCCCGTGAGCGCGTCGAGGCTCGGGCCGTCGAGCTGCTCGGTCTCGTCGGCATCCCGTCGCCGGCACAGCGCCTCAAGGCCTTTCCGCACGAGTTCTCAGGCGGAATGCGCCAGCGCGTTATGATCGCCATCGCCATCGCCAACAACCCCAAGGTCCTCATCTGCGACGAGCCGACCACGGCGCTCGACGTCACGATCCAGGCGCAGGTGCTTGAGGTGCTCAAGGTCGCCCAGCGGGAGACGGGCGCCGCCGTCGTCTTCATCACCCACGATCTCGGTGTGATCGCAGGCTTCGCAGACGAGGCGATTGTCATGTACGCCGGAAAGCCGGTGGAGACCGGCTCGGTCGATGACATCTTCTACAGTCCGCGGATGCCGTACTCGATGGGCCTGCTGGCATCCGTGCCCCGTGTGGACACGGCGGAGAGCAAGGCGCTCGTTCCGATCAACGGCACGCCGCCGAACCTGCTCACCGAACCGACCGGATGCTCCTTCGCGCCCCGCTGCCCGCTCGCCGGGCCGGAGTGCCTCACAGGGGAGCCGGAGCTGCGGACCGTCAGCAACGGTCACCAGGCCGCCTGTGTCAAGGCCGGCTCTCTCGCGGACGTCGATGCCCGGGACATCTATCACGCACCCGAGATCCCGGACTCTCCGTTCGCCGCCGTCCCCCGCGAGGAGAGGACGAAAGTTCTCGAGCTCAACGACGTCAAGAAGCACTTCCCGCTGACCAAGGGAGCGCTCGTCAAGAAGCGAATCGGCACAGTCAAGGCCGTCGACGGACTGACCTTCGACATCCGCGAGGGCGAGTGCCTCTCGATCGTCGGCGAGTCCGGCTCGGGCAAGACGACAACGCTCCTCGAGATCATGGAGTTCAGCCACAAGGGCGACGGGGAGATCATCCTCAACGGCGCGTCCAACCAGGTCAAGGAGAACACGGTCGGCAGCCGCAGCCGCGAGATCCGCTCTGACCTGCAGATGGTGTTCCAGGACCCCTCGGGCGCTCTCGATCCGCGATTCACGGTCTACGAGGTCCTCGCAGAGCCCCTCGAACAGTTCGGTTTCCCGAAGGACAAGATTGAGTCCCGCATCCGCGAGCTCATGAAGATCGTCGGGCTTCAGCCCGACCACGTGAACCGCTTCCCAGCCCAGTTCTCCGGCGGACAGCGCCAGCGCATCGGCATCGCCCGAGCGCTGGCCTCGAACCCGAAGCTCGTGGTCCTCGATGAGCCTGTCTCGGCTCTGGACGTCTCCGTCCAGGCCGGTGTCATCAACCTGCTCTCCTCGCTGAGGGCAGAGCTCGGGCTCTCCTACCTGCTCGTGGCGCACGACCTCTCCGTCGTGCGGCACATCTCCGATCGAGTCGCGGTCATGTACCTCGGCAAGATCGTCGAGATCGGAACGGCGGACGAGGTGTTCGACAACCCCCGCCACCCGTACACCCAAGCTCTTCTTTCGGCCATCCCCATCCCGGATCCGAAAGTCGAGCGGGAGCGGCAGCGCATCATCCTCACGGGTGACCTGCCGACCCCGCTGGATGCACCGAAGGGGTGCAGCTTCTCCGGACGCTGCCCCGTCTTCAAGATGCTTCCGCAAGAGAAGAAGGACAACTGCCTCTCGAACGTGCCGCCGCTGCAGCCTGACAGCTCCGCAGCGAACGGAACGGGCCAGTCCTTCGCCTGCTTCTACCCGGCTGCGGCCGAGGAGCTGGCCACCTCACACCCCACTATGGCGTCGAGCGCGTCATGAAGAAAGGTCTGATCACCATGATCATGGGACAGAAGGCAACCGCCTCCCGCACGATGAAGGTCTCTGCCGTGGCAGTGGCCACCGCTCTCGCCCTCTCCGCCTGCGGCGGCGGCAACGGAAGCACAAAGGCCTCCGGCCCCTCCGCCGGTCAGGAAGGCGAGCTCAAGACCGCCATGAACCCGCAGCCGGTCGACAAGCTCGACCAGGGCGGCACCCTTCAGCTCTCCATCGACTCGATCGGCCCGGACTTCAACACGTTCTCGGCCAACGGCAACTCGATGACCAACAACGAGATGCAGGACACGTTCAACCAGGCCCGCGTCTTCAAGTACAAGGCTGACGGCACCCCCGAGCTGGACAAGAACTACATGGAAGACGCCAAGTCCGAGATGAAGGACGGCAAGCAGGTCATCACCTACACCTTCCGCAAGGACGCCAAGTTCAACGACGGCACCCCGATGGACTACAAGGTCATCGAGAACATGGCCAAGGTCCTCTCCGGCCAGAACAAGGACTACGCTCTCGTCTCCACCGCAGGCTACGAGGACATCGAGAAGGTCGAGAAGGGCGCAACGGACAACGTCGCCGTCGTGACCATGAAGAAAGAGTTCTACCCCTGGCAGGAAATGTTCTCCGCCTCCTACGGCGCGGGCCTCTTCCACCCGGCGATCAACACCCCAGAGATCTTCAACAACGGCCTGACGAAGCTGCACCCCGAGTGGTACGCGGGCCCGTTCAAGATCGGCACCTTCGACGAGTCCGCGAAGACCCTTTCCGTCGTCCCGAACGACAAGTGGTGGGGCGAGAAGCCGGTTCTCGAAAAGGTCATCTACCGGACGATGGAGACGACCGCTGAGATCAGCGCCTTCAAGAACGGCGAGATCGACGCCGTCGGCGCCGCCAACCTCAACCGCTACCAGCAGGTCAAGGACGCCCAGAACGCCGACGAGCGCCGCGGCCAGCGCCTCTCCGTCTTCGGCCTCGTGTTCAACGCGAAGTCCGACTCCCCTGTCAAGGACCTCCAGGTCCGCAAGGCCATCTGGCAGGCCACGAACCGCGACCAGATGCGCGATGTCCGATACAAGGGCCTCAACTGGAAGGAGACCGCACCGGGCTCCTGGATGAGCATGCCGTTCTCCCCGCTCTACGAGGACAATATGCCCGTCAAGTACTCCGTCGAGGAGTCCAACAAGACCCTCGAGGCCGCCGGCTGGAAGAAGGGCTCCGACGGCTTCTACGCCAAGGACGGCAAGAAGCTCACTATCAAGATGACGAACTTCGGCCAGGATCCGACGCAGACGGCTCTCGCGCAGACCTACCAGGCGCAGATGAAGGCCGCCGGCATCGAGCTCAAGATCGACAACCGCGGCGACTCCCAGTTCAACGACACGATGGCCAAGAAGAACTTCGAGACCATCATGATGGGCTACACCGTCGGCTCTGACCCGACGAACGCCCCGAAGCAGTACTACAAGACGGGTGGAGAGAACATCTCCGCCACCGGCACTGCTGAGATCGACAAGATGATCGCGGACTTCAAGCTCACGGACAACGCCCCGGAGCGCGCGAAGAAGGCCAACGCCATCGAGAAGAAGGCCATGGAGCAGTACGGCATGCTTCCGATGTGGAACGGCCCTGTCATCAACTTCTACCGCAAGGGCCTGGCCAACTACGGTCCGCGCCTCTACCAGACGCTGGACTGGTCGACGGTCGGCTTCGAGAAGGGCTCGACCCACAA
Source organism: Arthrobacter sp. (assembly GCA_018260285.1). Classification (GTDB taxonomy): domain Bacteria; phylum Actinomycetota; class Actinomycetes; order Actinomycetales; family Micrococcaceae; genus Falsarthrobacter. The sequence goes on from JAGLBH010000015.1 coordinate 10,789, forward strand.
GTAGCCCTTGCTCCGCCGTCACCGGCTGACGAAGAACCCCCAGTCTGCCCCTCACACCCCCGAGACATCGGGTGCGGAGGGTGCAGGCCGGGGGTTCTGCTCTTCCTGCTGTAGCGCTGTTCCCTCCCTCTCCCGTGCTCCCGTGGGGCGGCAGTCCAGACTGCGGCCGCCTTCTCCAGACTGCGGCCGCCTTCACGCCCGGATCCGCGAGGATCGGCCCGAAGGTGTCCGTGATCTGGAGAAGGCGGCCGTGACATGGATCGGCAGCACCAGGGACGGCAAAGGGGCCGCCCCGTCCGCAGACAGAGCGGCCCCCTCAGCTGCCCGGAGACGGATGCCTACCGCCGCTCCTGAGCGCTGCCGGCACAGGGATCAGTGGCCCTGGGCCTCTTCTTCCTCAGCGGCCTTCTCGGCGTCCTTCTGGGCGCGCAGAGCCTCGGCCTCAGCCTCTTCCTGCTTCTTCTCGCGGCGGACGGCCACGGTGATGAGCTTGACCATCTCCTTGGCCACGCCAGCGGCCGACGCCGGGTTCTGGCCCGTCACCAGGTTGCCGTCGACGACGACGTTCTCCTCGAACTCAGCGCCCTCCTTGTAGGTGGCGCCGTCCTCCTCGAGGGCGGTCTGCAGAAGGAAGGGAACGTACTGGTCCTTCTTGACGGCCTTCTCCTCGGCATTGGTGAAGCTCGTGACCTTCTTCTCCTCCACGATGCGCAGGCCGTTCTCCAGCTCAGCGCCGAGAAGGCCGGCCACGCCGTGGCAGACTGCGCCGACCACGCCGCCGTCGTCGAACACCTGGGCCACGAGCTTCTGGAGACCCTCGTTCTTCGGGAAGTCCCACATGGTGCCGTGGCCGCCGACGAGGTAGACGGCGTCGTAGAGATCCGGGTCCACGACCTCGACCTTGGGGGTGTTGTAGAGCGAGGCCTTGACGGTCTCGTCCTTGAGGAAGCTCACGGCGATCTCGTCGTCCTCATCGGTGCCGTCCTGCGGGGGCACGCCGCCGGCGATCGAGGCGAAGTCCACGAAGTAGCCGGCGTCCGTGAAGACCTTCCACGGGTGGGCCGCCTCGGGCACGAAGTAGCCGGTCTTCTCACCGCTGTCTCCGAGCTCATCGTGGCTGGTCAGAACGAGCAGAACCTTCTTCATAGTGCCTCCTGGGCTTCTCAAGGATGAATCGCGTGCTTTACCCCCATACCGTAGGCAGACGAGGCTGAACGTTCCCAGGGAATCTGCCCGGTTTAGGGCGGCCTTTATTGTGAACAATTCAGAAGTAGGCCAGAATGAGGGACATGGAGAGTGCAACGCACGTCACAGCAGACGGGAGCCTCGCAGAGGCCCGCGCTGCCGACCTGCGCGCCGTCGGCCTGCGAGCCACACAGCAGCGCCTGGCCGTTCTGGCCGCCCTGGACTCCCCCGCAACAGCAGAGCACCTCCTCGCGGAGGAAGTCTGCCGTGCGGTGCAGAGCTCCGGCGGCCCGGCCTCGGCGATCTCTCTCCAGTCTGTCTACGTGATCCTCGGCGACCTTGAGCGAGCAGGGCTCATTCGCAAAGTGGATCTCGGCACGGGACGGGCGCTCTACGAGGCGACGGTGGACGACAATCACCACCACGCCATCTGCCGCGTGTGCGGCCGCGTGGACGACGTGCCCTGCAGCGTCGGCCATGCCCCATGCATCGATCCCGGGCTCACGAGCCTGCGGGTTGAGGCCGCGGAGGTCATCTTCCGCGGTGTGTGCAGCGAGTGCGACAGCGGCGGGCAGGCCCCGTCGTCGTTCACCTCGACGCCAGTGTTTCCGATAGAAAAAACGGAGTGAATCATGACTGAATCCAAGTTCCCGTCCACTACCCCTGAGGGCGCACCCGCCGTCTCGGATCGCAACTCGCTGACGATCGGCAACAACGGCCCCATCGTTCTGCACGATCACCACCTGATCGAGTCCCTCCAGCACTTCAACCGCATGAACGTCCCGGAGCGTCGCCCGCACGCCAAGGGCTCGGGCGCCTTCGGCACCTTCGAGACCACCGCAGACGTCTCCCGCTACACGAAGGCAGCCCTCTTCCAGCCGGGCGCCAAGGTCGACATGCTCGCCCGCTTCTCCACCGTGGCCGGCGAGCTCGGCTCCCCGGACACCTGGCGCGACGTGCGCGGCTTCTCCCTGAAGTTCTACACCCAGGAAGGCAACCTGGACATCGTGGGCAACAACACCCCGGTGTTCTTCGTGCGCGACCCCATGAAGTTCCCGCACTTCATCCGCTCGCAGAAGCGCCTCCCGGACTCGGGCCTGCGCGACGCCGACATGCAGTGGGACTTCTGGACGCAGAACCCGGAGACCGCACACCAGGTCACCTACCTCATGGGCGACCGCGGCCTCCCCGCCACGTGGCGCAACATGCACGGCTTCAGCTCCCACACCTACATGTGGGTCAACGAGGCCGGCGAGAAGTTCTGGGTCAAGTACCACTTCCGCACCGACCAGGGCGAGAAAAACCTCACCGCAGCCGAGGCGGAGAAGATCGCCGGCGCGGACGCGGACTTCCACCGCCGCGACCTCTTCGACGCGATCAACCGCGGCGAGTTCCCGTCCTGGACCCTCCACGTCCAGGTCATGCCGTACGAAGAGGCCAAGACGTACCGCTTCAACCCGTTCGACCTCACGAAGGTCTGGTCCCACAAGGACTACCCGCTCATCGAGGTCGGCAAGATGACCCTCAACCGCAACCCGGAGAACCACTTCGCGCAGATCGAGCAGGCGTCCTTCGCCCCCTCGAACACGGTTCCGGGCACGGGCTTCTCCCCGGACAAGATGCTGCTCGGCCGCGTCTTCGCCTACGCAGACGCCGCCCGCTACCGCATCGGCACGAACTTCGCGCAGCTCCCGGTCAACCGCCCGATCGTCCCGGTGAACAGCTACAGCCAGGACGGCCACATGCGCTTCGACCACACCGGCGCTGCGCCGATCTACGCGCCGAACACGGCAGGCCGCCCCTGGTCTGACGAGACCGGCGCCGTGGACAACTCGTGGGAGAACGACGGCGAGCTCGTCCGCTCCTCCTACGACCTGCACTCCGAGGACGACGACTTCGGCCAGGCAGGCACCCTGTACCGCGAGGTCTTCGACGACGAGCAGCGCGCTCGCTTCCTCGAGACCCTCACGGGCCAGCTGGCCGGCATCAAGCGGGACGTGGTTCGCCAGAACTTCGTCACGTACTGGACCAACGTGGACGCAAACCTCGGGGCAAAGCTCGCAGAGCAGCTCTAAGGCACATGAGTCCGCCGCGCTGGGCTGAGAGCACAGCGCGGGCCTGAGACGCCAACGGCCGCTCGCCTCGGAAGAGGCGGGCGGCCGTTGGTCTGTGCTCTTCAGGAGAGAGCGGGCTTCGGGGAAGCGGGCAGAGCGTATAGAGCGTGCGGAGAAAGGCTCAGCGAGCCGGGTTCGGACGGTTCTCGACGGCGGCGGCCTGCGCCTGGGGGACGGCGGAGACCTTCTTGGAGAGCATCTCCTCCTGGGTCAGGCCGCACTTCTCGAGGTTGAGGAGAAGGATCTCCTTGAACCCTGCCAGAGCGGTCTTGACGGCAGCGTCGCTCGCCTCGGTGTCCCCCGTGAGGGCATAGCGGAAGCGGATGCCGCAGATCTGGTTGACGAGGCTGTCCGCCATGGAGTGAGCGAAGTCCTTCGGGTAGCCGAGCCCCTCGAGGTACTCTTCGGCGAAGACCGCCCACATGTCCATGTAGCGCCCCATGGCGTGCGTGGGCTTGCTGCTGACGATGTCCATCGTGGCCGCCTCGATCTGCAGGCGCAGGAGATGACGGGTCTTGTCATCCTCGAGGTGCCGCGTGGAGAGCATGACGAGCTCTTCGAATCCCGCAAAGTCGAACTCCAGATCCTGCGGAAGCCCGAGGTTGAGGATTCGATAGTCCACCTCGCGAACGATGTCTCCCAGAAGGGCCTCCCGGTTGCCGAACTGGTAGACGAGGACGTAGGAGCTCACCCCCAAGGCGTCTGCGAGAGTGCGGAACGTGACTGAGGCCAGTGTCTTATGGCGCAGGTGCTCGAGGATCTCCTCGAGGAGCTGCTTTTTCCTGTCGAGTGCTTTAGGTCTACCCATGAATACGACGATAAGAGATCGAGCGTCAAAAAGTCACATCGACAGGAACCCTTTGAGAAATTTTTTTTCGCTCGACGGCGGGCGTCTCTGAGCCGCGTGAGAAAAATCGTGCACTTTCTGCAAAGGCACGGAGTTCCTGAGGAGTCCTCAGAGTGCGCCGACGAGGGGCGGCTCCTGCAGGACCGGCGGAATCACGGTGGAATCCGGGGCCGGCGTGGCCTCCCCCGTGGTCCAGCTCGCTCCAGGAGTCGGCGTGGCGGACGAGCTCGGCACAAGGATCGTGATGCTCGGCCACGGGATGGGCGACGACGTGCCTGTGGGCTGAGGCTGCGGGATAGTCGGGGTGCCGGATGGTGCGGGGAGCACAGGCGTACCGGATGGCGTGGGCAGCGGGACCGCAGAGGACGACGGCGCGGGCAGAACCGGCGAGGCGCTGGGCGCCGTGGGGGATGGCGAAGGAGGCGAGGGCACAGCTGAGGTCGAGGGAGCAGCTGAGCTCGGGGCCGCCGTCGGAGTGGGGACCTTTGTCGGCGTGGGAGCCGCCGAAGCGGCGGGGGCAGGCGCCGAACTCGTGGGAACAGGCACAGGGCTCGAGGGACCAGGCAAAACCGGTGACGCAGACGAGCTCGGGGCTACGGGTTCCGCCGAGCTGGAGAGCCGGGGCAGGAGGGGGCCGTCAGTCGCAGGCGCGGGCGAGGCAGACGGCTGCAGCGACGACGAGGGCCCAGGGGTCTGAGCAGGCCGCGTGAAGGCAGCGGCGGCGTCCGGCATTTTCTCCGGGGCCACGAGCGCCGCCGAGGGAGCCTCCGGCTGCGCAGCGGCGGCCTGCTCGGAGCGCACAGCCTGCGGCACATCCGCTGCCCCCGACGGCTGAGAGGCCTGCTGCGTCGGGGCGGCCTTCTGCGAGGGCACCGAGGCGCTCGGCTGCCCTGCCCCCGCGCTCGGAGCGGGCACGGAGGACGCCGAAGAGCCCGAGGCACTGACGACATCAGTGGGGGAAGGCTGGCTCTGAACGCCGGCGATCACAGCAGCCGCAGCCGCCACCGCCGCGATCGATGCGGCAGCCGCCCCCACAGGAGAGCGCAGAGCCCTGTACCAGGGCTGAGACGCCCCGGAGTCAGCCCCGGGAGCGGGAGCGAGGGCCGGAGCAGGAGCAGCTGCAGGAGCGGACGCCGCAGCTGACTCGGCCACAGGGGCCGCCGCCGTCGTGCCTGCGGCCCCGAGCAGAGCCATCGGGGCGAAGGAGGCAGCCACACCGATGTAGAGAGGAAGGACGACCGAGCGCATGCTGGCTCCGACGTCGCTCAGGTGGCGGACCATTCCGGAGCAGCGGTCGCAGCTCTCAAGGTGCCGGGAGACCCGTGCTGAGTTCCGCTCCCCCAGCCCCTGCCGGACATAGGCGCCGAGAAGCGGGGCGATGGGCTCGCACTGGTCGCCCTCGGTGAAGACGATGTGGTTCTGCAGATAGGCGCTCCGCAGGCCCTCCCGCGCGCGCAGGAGCAGAGCGGAGACGCCGTTGGGAGACAGTCCCAGGAAGGGGGCGATGGCGGCAGGGCGCAGGCCGTCCACCTCGGAATACCAGAGAACCGCCTGCCAGCGCTCGGGCAGGGAGACGAAGGCCTTGGAGACCACAGTGGACTCGAAGGCGGCCATGACAGGGTCCACGTACCGCTGACTCGGATCCTCGAAGAGGTCCGGCTCATCGGTGAGCACGTCCCGGTGAGAGCGGTCGATGTGCGCGTAGGCCAGACGGGACACGGCCGTGCAGGTGTAGGCCCGGAAGAAGGCGTCCGGGCCGCGACCCTCCTTGATGAGCTCGAAGACCTTGGCGAAGGCCTCGCTCGTCAGGTCATCGGCCTCCGAGGCGCTCCGCACATGGCGCATGGCCACAGCGCGCACGGCTCCCCTGTGCCGCCGGAACAGCTCCGCAAAGGACTCCGAGTCTCCCGTGCGCGAGGCGGCGATGAGATCTGCGTCGGCTGCGGACGCGAAACGAGACGTCTCCTCCACGGTGTTCGTCACGATTCGGCTCCCAAAAAATATCTGAACGGCACTAGGTGTCTTATACTACGACGCTTCGCCTCGGGAGATCTCCACCATCTCCTGGCGGTCCACGACCTTGACGCGCTCCCGCTCCACCGGCCATTCGCCCGTCTGGCCCAGCGACTTCTCGTGGGCGTCCAGCGCGAGCCAGCCCTCCCACGTGGTGTAGCTGATGCCCTTGGCCTCAAGCGCCTCCACAATGGCCTCCGGCTCGGGCTGGGCTGCGGTGTAGAGGGCGTCGGCGTCGTCGAGAAGCATGGCGACCGTCTCGGAGGCGTCCGACTTCGTGTGGCCGATGAGACCCACCGGGCCGCGCTTGATCCAGCCCGTGGCGTAGACGCCGGGAACCGGCTCGCCCGTGAGGCCCAGGACGTGGCCGCCGTCGTTGGGAAGCACGCCGCGCTGGGAGTCGAACTCCAGGCCCGGGAGCTCGGAGCCGAAGTAGCCCACCGCCCGGTAGACCGCCTGGACGGGGAACTCCACGACCTCGCCCGTGCCGCGCACATTGCCCGTGCCGTCCAGCTCCTGGCGCTCGAAGGACATGCCGCGCACGGCCCCGTCCTCGTCCGTGAGGATCTCCTTCGGGCTGTGGAGGAAGTGCAGGTGGAGACGGCGGGAGGCCGACATCGTGCGGTCCTCCTGCTCCACGAGCCAGTTGGTGAGGGTGTTGACCATGGTCTTCACCTGGTTGTTCGTGCGAATGGCCTCGTCCGAGGCCTCGTCGAACTCGAAGTCCTCCTCGTAGAGGACGATGTCCACGTCCCGGGAGTGGGAGAGCTCGCGCAGCTCGAGCGGGGTGAACTTCACCTGGGCCGGTCCGCGGCGGCCGAAGACGTGGACGTCCGTCACCTGGGAGGACTTGAGCCCCTGGTAGACGTTGTCCGGGATCTCCGTGACGAGCAGATCGTCCGCATGCTTGGAGAGCACGCGCGCGATGTCCAGGGCCACATTGCCGTTGCCGATGACGGCCACCTGCTGCGCGGAGAGGTCCCACGTGCGGGGCACGTCCGGGTGCCCGTCGTACCAGGAGACGAAGTCCGCGCCGCCGAAGCTGCCCTGCGCGTCGATGCCCGGAATGCTCAGGTCCGCGTCCTTGACAGCGCCCGTGGCGAAGATGACCGCGTCGTAGTAGGTCTTGAGGAAGTCCAGGTCCACGTCCGCGCCGAAGTCCACATTGCCGAAGAAGCGGATCTCCCCGCGCTCGAGCACCTTGTGGAGCGCGTTGACGATCCCCTTGATGCGGGGGTGGTCCGGGGCCACGCCGTAGCGGATGAGCCCCCACGGGGCCGGGTAGCGGTCGAAGAGGTCGATCGCCACCGGGCGCTCCCCCGAGGAGACCGGCCCCGACTTCAGCAGCAGATCAGCCGCATAGACCCCCGCGGGGCCTGCCCCCACAATGGCGACGCGCAGCGGGCGGGGAGCAGCAGACTCAGACACGGGAATACCTCAGCGATCTACGATGTTTGTCAGCAGGACAGTGAAACGACATTCTATCGACCCAAGCTGGGCACGTGCCGAATCGAGTTTCTCCCGCCGCCTGCTCCCCGCCCGAGGAAGACCCGCCGTGCCGCCAGCCGAGACCACACCCGCCCCCGCCAGCCGGGGCCTCGCCTACGGCGTCTCCGCCTACCTCCTCTGGGGATTCCTGCCGCTCTACTTCACCCTCCTCTCCCCCGCGCAGGGGGCGGAGGTCGTGGCCGCGCGCATCCTCTTCTCCCTGGTTTTCTGCGGGATCCTCGTGACTCTGCTTCGGGGGTGGAAAGACGTGCGCTTCATTCTCGACGACGCCCGCAGCCTCCGGAGCCTCGCCGGGGCGAGTCTGCTCATCGCGGCGAACTGGCTCATCTACGTGTACGCGGTCATGAGCCACCACTCCCTCGAGGCAGCGCTGGGCTACTTCATCAACCCCATCATCCCGGTGCTCCTGGGGGTCGTCTTTCTTCACGAACGGCTGCGCCCGGCCCAGTGGGCGGCGATCGGCCTGGGCTGCCTCGCCGTCGTCGTCCTGACAGTCGGGTACGGGAGGCTTCCGCTCATCTCCCTGGGGCTCGCGTTCAGCTTCGGGTTCTACGGGTTCCTCAAGAACGGGCTGCGGAAGGGCACGGGCGCGGTGGCGTCCCTCACCGTGGAGACGGCCTGCCTCGCGCCGCTGGCCCTCCTCGGGCTCGTGCTGCCGATGCTCGGCGTCGGAACGGGGGTCCTCGGGCAGCCGACGCTCCTCACCTCGGGCGCAGCGCACTTCTGGCTCATGGCGGCCAGCGGGATCATCACGGCAGTGCCGCTCATCCTCTTCGGGGCGGCGGCGTCCCGGCTGCCGCTCAGCACGATCGGCATGCTCCAGTACATCGCCCCCGTGCTGCAGTTC
>JAGLBH010000160.1 GCA_018260285.1 Arthrobacter sp.
CAAGTCCCTCGGCGCCACCCACACCGTCAACGCCTCCGAGGCAGAGGACGTCGTCGAGGAGATCCGCTCCCTGACGGACGGCAACGGGGCCGACGTCGTCGTCGACGCCGTGGGCGTGGCGGACACCTTCAAGCAGGCCTTCTACGCGCGCGACCTCGCCGGGCGCCTCGTGCTCGTCGGCGTGCCCTCCCCCGGAACCACGTGGGAGATCCCCCTCGACGACGTCTTCGGACGCGGCGGGGCCATCAAGTCAGCCTGGTACGGGGACACCCTGCCGAGCCGGGACTTCCCGATGCTCATCGAGCAGTACCTCCTCGGCCGGCTCGATCTTGACGCGTTCGTCACGGAGCGGATCGCTCTCGACGCCGTCGAACCCGCCTTCGCAAAGATGCGTGACGGGAAAGTCCTTCGATCAGTAGTGGAGATCTAGTCCATGTCATCCCACAAGAAGCCGCTGCCCGTGCTGGACCTCCAGCCCGGAGCGGCACCCGCCCCCGAGAACGGGGAGGGCCTCAAGCGCGGGCTGGAAAGCCGCCACATGCAGATGATCGCCATCGGCGGCGCGATCGGCACGGGCCTCTTCGTGGCCTCGGGCGGGTCCGTGGCCCAGGCCGGGCCCGGCGGCGCTCTCGCTGCCTATGTGCTCATCGGGTTCATGGTCCTCATGGTCATGCAGTCCCTCGGCGAGATGGCCTCCTACCTGCCCCTTGCGGGCTCGTTCCAGTCCTATGCCAAGCGCTTCGTCAGCCCGTCCTTCGGGTTCGCGATCGGCTGGAACTACTGGTTCAGCTGGTCTGTCACGGTGGCGGCCGAGCTCGTGGCCGCCGGGTTCGTCATGTCCTATTGGCTGCCGGATGTTCCCGGGTGGGTCTGGGCTGCGCTCTTCCTGACGCTTCTGACAGCGCTCAACGCCCTCTCGGCCCGGGCTTTCGGCGAGGGCGAGTTCTGGTTCGCGATGATCAAGGTCATCGCGGTGATCGTCTTCCTCGCTGTCGGCGTGCTCATGATTTTCGGCATCCTCGGGGGCTCGTCGCCGGGGTTCCGCAACTGGACGTCGGGTGAGGCCCCCTTCAAGGGCGGGCTCTTCGGCATGTTCGGCATCTTCCTTATCGCGGGCTTCTCCTTCCAGGGCACCGAGCTTGTCGGCGTCGCAGCCGGTGAAGCGAAGGATCCGGCGAAGCAGGTCCCGAAGGCGATCAAGAACGTCTTCTGGCGCATCATGCTCTTCTACGTGGGCGCGATCGCCGTCATCGGCTTCCTCATTCCCTACACGGACGACCGCCTGCTCAACCCGGACTCCTCGATCACGCTCTCGCCGTTCACCATGGTCTTCGAGAACGCCGGGATCGCCTTCGCGGCGAGCCTCATGAACGCCGTCATCCTGACGTCCATCCTCTCGGCCGGCAACTCGGGGCTCTACGCCTCGACGCGCATGCTCTACGGCATGGCGGTTGACGGCAATGCGCCGCGCATCTTCACTCGCCTCTCCAAGAACGGTGTTCCCCTCTTTGCCCTCGCCGCCACGGCGTCGGTGGGCCTCCTGGGGTTCCTGAGCGCTATTGTGGGCTCAGGCGAGGCATACTCGTGGCTGCTCAACCTCTCGGCCCTCTCGGGTTTCGTCGTGTGGCTGGGCATCTCCATCTGCCACTACCGCTTCCGCCGCGCCTACCTTCTGAGCGGCCGCAAGCTGTCCGACCTGCCCTACGTGGCTCCGTGGTTCCCGATCGGCCCGATTCTCGCCTCGATCATGTGCCTCATCGTTGTCCTGGGCCAGGGGTACGACGCGATTCAGCAGCACAACTGGGGCATGGTCATCAGCGCGTATATCGGCATCCCCGCTTTCCTGGCCCTCTGGTTCGGAAGCAAGCTGGCCAAGGGCGACAAGCTCATCCCCCTTGACCAGGTGGATGTGAGCGCCAACCACTAGCGCTGCCGTCAGACTCGCCAACAGCGACGGGCCGCACGGAGCCTCCCTCGGGAGGTCACCGTGCGGCCCGTCGGTTGTTGTCAGGGGAGGAGGGAGGCGATGAGCTCTTCGACGCGGCGCCTGATCTCGTCGCGGATGGGCCGGACGGCCTCGACGCCCTGGCCGGCGGGGTCCTCGAGCTGCCAGTCCTCGTAGCGCTTGCCCGGGAAGATCGGGCACGTGTCTCCGCAGCCCATCGTGATGACCACGTCAGAAGACCGGACGGCTTCGGTCGTGAGGACCTTCGGGATTTCGGCTGACATGTCGATGCCCGCCTCTCGCATGGCCTCGACCGCCGCGGGGTTGACGCTCTCGGCCGGCTGCGACCCGGCGGAGCGCACTTCGATGCGCCCCTCCCCGAGCACCGTCAGAAAGGCCGCAGCCATCTGAGAGCGCCCGGCGTTGTGCACGCAGACGAAGAGAACGGAGGGTTTGGCTGTGCTGACGTCGCTCATGAGGTGGCCTTTCCGGCGGTTGTCTCGGGATCGGAGAAGTAGCGGGTGCGCGCCCACAGGGCCGCGTAGACGAGGGCCACGAGCACGGGCACCTCGATGAGCGGGCCGACGACGCCGGCGAGAGCCTGGCCGCTCGTCACCCCGAACGTGCCGATGGCGACGGCGATGGCCAGCTCGAAGTTGTTGCCCGCCGCCGTGAACGCGAGCGTGGTGGTCTTCGCGTAGCCGAGCTTCAGCCATCGACCGATGAGCATCCCGGCGGTGAAGACCACGATGAAGTAGACGAAGAGCGGCACGGCGATTCGGGCCACGTCGAGCGGGCGGTCGAGGATCGTCTTGCCCTGGAGCGCGAAGAGCAGCGTGATGGTGAAGAGCAGGCCGTAGAGAGCCCACGGGCCGATCGCCGGCAGCAGCGTGTTCTCGTACCAGGCGCGCCCCTTGGCCCTCTCCCCCAGCAGGCGCGTGAGGAAGCCTGCCACGAGCGGAATCCCGAGGAACACCAGCACGGAGAGCGTCACGGCCCAGAAGGAGAAGTCGGCGCTCGTCGTCGGCAGCCCGAGCCAGGACGGGAGCACCTGGAGGTAGAACCATCCGAGGAGACCGAAGGCGAGCACCTGGAAGACCGAGTTGATGAAGACGAGCACGGCAGCGGATTCGCGGTCGCCGCACGCGAGGTCATTCCAGATCATGACCATGGCGATGCATCGGGCCAGGCCCACGATGATCAGGCCCGTCCGGTATTCCGGCAGGTCCGGGAGGAAGATCCAGGCGAGGGCGAACATGAACGCCGGCGCGATCACCCAGTTGATGACAAGGCTCATGACCATGAGCTTTGTGTCTGAGAGGACCTCATGCGCCTTGTCGTAACGCACTTTCGCAAGCACGGGGTACATCATGACGAGCAGGCCGAGCGCGATCGGCAGAGAGACCTCGCCGATCTTCACGGCCTCAAGCGCGCTGTTGAGGTTCGGCACGGTGTTGCCGAGGATGAGTCCCAGCGCCATGGCGGCAAGGATCCACACGGGCAGGAATCTGTCCAGTGTTGAGAGTTTGGCGACGACGGGGTCCTGCTGAGGCACGATGCTCCTGGGAGGTGGGTGACGTCGAAAGATCGACGACGATCGATCTCCAGTCTGCCAGAACATCGACGCTTGTCAATACATAGGGCAGAATGGACTCATGCCCGCCCTTGAAGAATCGCCCTCCCTCGACGCTCGCGCCCAGGTGTTCAAAGCCCTCGCCGATCCGAACCGCCTGCGCCTGCTCTCGATCATCAAGGCCGCCGCCGATGGCGAGACGTGCGTCTGCGACCTCACCGAGCCCCTGGGGCTCGGCCAGCCGACCGTCTCCCACCACCTCAAGGTCTTGGTCGACGCCGGCCTGCTTCGTCGAGAGAAGCGCGGCACCTGGGCGTATTACTCGCTTGTCCCCGGGGCGCTGGAGTCCGCAGCTGAGAGCGTGCTCACCCTGTAGCGGGAAAGTCAGAAGTCGAGGCCAAGGTCCCCTTCCCTACCCCGCTGAGATTCTCCGGCCGATCTCCTCCAGAATCGGCACCGGCTCCCGGAGGCAGCGCTCGAGGGACGGCTCGAGATCCT
>JAGLBH010000161.1 GCA_018260285.1 Arthrobacter sp.
TGCACCCGGAGCGGAACTGGTCCGCCCTGCAGAAATCGCACCCGGACCATATCGCGTGCGGCGAGATCGTCACCCGCGCGGTCTATCCGGCAGTGGAGAACAACTACGCGTTCCCTGAGCTGAGAGCCCAGGGCCTGGAGGCGTACAAGATCCCGTGGGTGTTCTTCATGGCCGGGCCGGATCACCTGACCAACCACTGGGTGGACGTCACAGAGACGCTCCACGTCAAGCTGGCAGCGCTCGACGTGCACATGAGCCAGCACCCGGACCCGGAGGCCATGCATGCCCATGTCACGGCCCGCCTGGCAGGACAGGCTCAGCGAGCCGACTGGTCCGGAGAGGGCTCTGGGGAGCCTGCCCGTCATGCGGAGGACTTCCACGCCGTGCGGGTCAACGGAGAGTCGACGATCGCAGGCTTCTAGCCTCAGGGGGCCGTGAGCCTGCGGGGCTCTAGGCCTCCGGGGCGTACGCGGTGTGCAGATCCACCGTGGCGGCGAACTCGAGGAAGCCGTGCGTGAGGCTCTGCTCCGCGAAGTCGGCGCGGATCCGACGGTTGATCTCAGGATCACTGGCGGACAGCAGCCTGCGGAGGGACGTCCCGAGGACGAAGTCCCACAGCAGCGCCTCGTCCATGCTGATCCGCAGATGAATCTCGCCCGTCTCCACACTGGAGAACCCTGCCTCCAGGAGGTCGCTGCGCAGCTCCTCCGGCTTGGACGCCCGCTCAAGCCGTGCGAAGGCATCAGGGCGCGGGGACGACGAGATGACAGGATTGTGCCGATGGACAGCTGCCAGGAGCGGCTCCAGGAGCGGCTCGAGGCCGGGCTGGGCCCACGTGGACAGGGTGAAGCGACCGCCGGGCCTCACGTAGCCGCGGATGTGGGACATGACGCCCTGCGGGTCCGGGAGAAGGAAGATCCCCAAGCCCATGAGCACCGCGTCAACGGGCTGCTCGGGGGTGTACGCGGCGACGTCGTCGACCACGCACTCGAGGTTCGTCAGGCCCAGGGTGAGAGCCTTCTCCCGGGTGCGCTCGATGAGACCCTCGGAGAGGTCGATCGCGACGACGCGCCCGCTGGCGCCGACCTCCTGGGCGGCGGGCAGCGCGGAGGAGCCTGCCCCCGCGCATGCGTCGACGACCGTCTCCCCGGGGAGGAGATCCGCTGCGGAGACGAGGGCGCTGCCGAGGGGATTCCAGAGGCTGGGGGCCAGGTTCTCATAGTGCTCGGCGCCCGAGGCCGGAAGATCGGGCTGTGCGGGGGACGTGAATTCAGACACGGAGATCCGCTCCTTCAAAGCTGTGCTGACGCCAGGCCTCGAAGACTGCCACGCTGGCCGTGTTGGCCAGGTTCATCGAGCGCCGAGAGGCCAGCATGGGCAGGCTGACGGTGGCTGTGACACGAGGGTGGACCTTGTCCTGCGCGGAGAGGCCCACGGACTCACGGCCGAACATGAGCACGTCCCCCTCCTCGTACTGCACGGTGTCGTAGCGCTGGGAGCCCTCAGAGGTGAAGGCGAAGACCCTGTGCCCCTCGAGCGCCGCGAAGGCGGCCTCCAGCGAGGGGTGCACGGTGACGACGGCCAGATCGTGATAATCGAGGCCCGCCCGGCGCAGCTTTGCATCGTCGAAATCGAAGCCGAGGGGCTCCACGAGATGGAGGTGGGCACCGGTGATCGCGGCCAGTCGGATGGCGTTGCCGGTGTTCCCGGGGATCTCGGGCTCGACGAAGAGAAGATTGAACACCTCCTCATTCTGGCACGCTCAGACTCGTGCCGCGCTAACCTGGAGGGTGTGCAGACCCCACCCCCGACCCCCGGAGCGCCTCTCTCGTGACTCAGCGCGTCTATCTTGACTATGCGGCGACGTCCCCCCTCGCTCCGGCGGCGGCCGAGGCCTTCCTCGAGGCCTCCGCGCTGCGCGGCAACCCCTCCTCGCTTCACTCCGAGGGGCGGCGGGCGCGGCTGAGCCTCGAGTCCTCCCGCGAGCGGATCGCCGCTGCCGCGGGCGCCCAGACGAGCGAGCTCGTCTTCACGGGATCGGGGACGGAGGCGGACAACCTCGCGGTCAAGGGCCTCTTCTGGGCCCGGGCCGCGCAGGATCCGCGGAGGCGGCGGATTCTCCTGACGGGCATCGAGCACCACGCGGTCCTGGACACGGTCGAGTGGCTCGAGCGGCACGAGGGCGCCGTTGTGGACGTGGCCGCCGTGGGGCCCGACGGCGTCGCGGACCTGGACTCGGTGCGAGCCCTCCTCGCGGCCCACCCCGGGGACTACGCGCTGGCCACGCTCATGTGGGCGAACAACGAGACGGGCGCGCTCCAGCCTGTGACCGAGTTCACCGCCCTGTGCGCAGAGCACGGAGTGCCCGTCCACTCGGACGCGGTGCAGGCCTTCGGCACGGTGCCGACGGACTTCCCCTCCTCGGGGCTGGCCACGATGGCCGTCTCCGGGCACAAGCTCGGCGCCCCCGTGGGCATCGGCGCGCTCTTCGTGCGCCGGGACGTCACCGTGGAGGCCCACACCCACGGAGGCGGCCAGGAGCGGGGCATCCGCTCGGGCACGCTCAACGTCGCCGCGGCGGCAGCCTTCGCGGCCGCACTCAAGACCCCCGAGGAGCGCGACGAGGCCCGCCGCCTCCGCAGCCTCCAGGCGCGGCTCATCCGCCGGGTCCGGGAGAGCATTCCGGAGGCCGTGCTCAACGGGCCCGACCCGCTCGAGCGCCCCGACGCGCGCCTGCCCGGCAGCGTGAACCTCTCCTTCCCCGGGGCGGAGGGGGACTCGATCCTCTTCCTCCTGGACATGGCCGGATTCCAGACGTCCACCGGCTCGGCCTGCACGGCCGGCGTCCCGAGGCCGTCGCACGTCATCCTGGCCATGACGGGCGACGAAGTCCGCTCCCGCGGCACCCAGCGCTTCAGCCTGGGAAGAGACACGACGGCGGAGGACGTTGACCACTTGGCAGACGTCCTGCCCGGAATCATCGAGCGGGCCCGCGCCGCGGGCATCTCTGCGGGGGAGTCCCGGATCGAGACCGCATCAACGAGGGCCCGCCGCGAGCGCGCCGACGAAGGAAGAGACTCATCATGAAGGTACTGGCTGCTATGAGCGGCGGGGTCGACTCGGCCGTGGCCGCTGCGCGTGCGGTGGAGGCGGGCCACGACGTCGTCGGAGTCCACCTGGCCCTCTCCCGCATGCCCGGGACGCTGCGCACGGGAAGCCGCGGGTGCTGCACGATCGAGGACAGCTCGGACGCGTGGCGCGCGTGCGAGAAGCTGGGGATCCCCTTCTACGTGTGGGACTTCTCGGAGCGGTTCAAGGAGGACGTGGTGGACGACTTCGTGGCCGAGTACGCCGCAGGCCGCACGCCGAACCCCTGCATGCGCTGCAACGAGCGCATCAAGTTCGCCGCTCTCCTCGAGAAGGCCCTCGCCCTGGGGTTCGACGCGGTGGCGACGGGCCACTACGCGAAGGTCGTTCGGGACGAGGACGGCCGCCCGGAGCTGCACCGGGCCAATGACTGGGCCAAGGACCAGTCCTACGTGCTCGGGGTGCTCACGGAGCAGCAGCTGGAGCACTGCATGTTCCCCCTGGCCGACGTGGAGTCCAAGGCAAAGGTCCGCGAGGAGGCAGAGGCCCGAGGGCTCTCTGTGGCGAAGAAGCCTGACTCCCATGACATCTGCTTCATCCCGGACGGGGACACGCGCGGCTGGCTGGCCGAGCGGATCGACATGACGCCGGGGGACATCGTCACGCCCGACGGCGAGAAGCTCGGCGAGCACCCCGGAGCGCACGCCTACACCGTGGGCCAGCGCAGGGGGCTGGCGATCGGGCGGCCGGCCGCCGACGGCAAGCCGCGCTTCGTGCTGGAGATCCGCCCGAAGACGAACGAGGTGGTCGTGGGGCCCGAGGCCCTCCTGGGCGTCACGCGGCTCACGGGCATTCGCCTCTCGTGGGCGGGGCGGCCGCTGCCCGAGGCGCTCGCGGGCGAGGAGTTCCGGGTGCACGTCCA
>JAGLBH010000162.1 GCA_018260285.1 Arthrobacter sp.
GCCAGGGCGGACTTCGGCACGCGGTTGAAGGACTCGAGGCGCATGTAGTTCCAGTCGTACACGTTCGGAACCGTCACCGTGGTGAAGCCGGCCTTGGCGTTCTGGGCGGCGGCCGTGCGGCTGAACCGGTAGAACGGGGAGTTCGCCACGAGATCCGGGGCCGGGGGCGCCACGCCCAGAGAGGTGTTGGCCATCGGGATGTACTTGCTGAAGAGCTCTGCGACGTCGATCTGCGGCATGACCTGCCGGATGAACGACTCGCGCGGAGTCACGGCCATGCCTCCGTTGACGAGCGAGCCGCCGCCGAGGCCCA
Source organism: Arthrobacter sp. (assembly GCA_018260285.1). Lineage (GTDB taxonomy): Bacteria > Actinomycetota > Actinomycetes > Actinomycetales > Micrococcaceae > Falsarthrobacter. The sequence continues at coordinate 314 of JAGLBH010000162.1, forward strand.
CCCCGACGTACACCTTCATCTCGGCGAAGCGCTCGATCCCGAGCACGCCCGCGTACGAGGGGATGCCGCGGTTGATCCAGTCCAGGCCGCTGAGGTAGCGGTAGGGCATGTCCGTCTTGTGCTCGAACCACATGGAGCGCTTGTCCGGGCGGGTCATGGGGGAGAAGACCTGGCCGGCGGGGGCGGTCTTGTCCCAGTCCTGGCCCTTTTCGATGAGGTCGACGGAGTACCCCCTCTCCGCCAGTCGAAGGGCTGCTACCGAACCGCCGTAGCCGGATCCGATGACAGCGATACGGGGATTTTTTTCTGAGGGGGCGCGGAGGGAGGGCGAGTGAGTGGGCACGGGGTGAATCCTTGATGTTGTAGCAACCGCAAAGGGGGATGCGTTTCCGCATCCCCCTGTGTGGAAGGTATCAAAAGATCCTTGACATGTCTATCGATCGACATGAAAATGTCACGAGCTTCACTCTGTCTCCCGCAGGAGACCCCCGGGATTACGGGGCGAAGATCGAGGAGCTGTACGCGGGGACGAATCCCACGCGCGCATCCGTGTCGTTCCAGTCGCCGGCCACCGTGTCGTTGACTGTCGCATAGACGAGCACGGAGAAGTCCGGGTTCGCGAACGTCTTCGGCGTGAAGTACTGGAACGGGATCGTCACAGACTGGCCGGGCGCAAGGGTCTGCGTCAGGGTCCAGTTGTAGGTGCGCGATGCCGTCGTCGCCGGGATGAGCGGGGTGGTGTCCGTGAGGACGAAGGTTCCCACGTACTCGCGGGCCTGCGTGCGGTAGGCGATCTGGCTCGTGCCGTCCATGTTCTGCATCTGCAGCTCAAGGGTGCCCGTGGCGTTCGTGACCGTCGTCGAGCCCACGTTGGTGATCGTGATCGCGGGGGGCATGTCGCCGTACTGGGCCACCTGCGTGGTTGCGCCCCAGTAGATCGGCGTGTTCATGCTGCCGTCGGCTGCCGGGTCGACGACGGAGATGGCCAGGTCGCCTGCGATGGCAGCGGGGGCGGAGGCCGACGCGCTGGGGGCCGCCGTGGCGAAGGCCACTGCGGGAACGGCCCAGGCTGCGCCCTGAACGATGCGGCGGCGCGAGACCTGAGTGTTGATGAGGGGGGTGTTCATGGTGCGAAGTCCTTGATCTTAGGCGAAGCGGCCGGCGGCGATGAGCTTGTCCATGTTGCGCTCAGCCATAGCGGTGATGGTCACGAAGGGGTTGACGCCCAGCTTGGCCGGGATGAGCGAGCCGTCCATGACGAAGATGCCGGGGGCTCCCTTGAGCTCGCCGTTGAGGTCCGTGGCCTCGCCGATGACGCAGCCGCCGAGCGGGTGGTAGCAGAAGAAGTCCGAGTAGGCCTTTCCGCCTTCGAGCATGTCCGTGCGGACATACCCGCCGTTGGCGGCGTTGAGCTTGTCCATGACCACCTTGGCGGCGGCCACGGAGGGGGCGTGCTTGGCGGCGGTCCAGGAGAGGTCCACCTTGCCCGTTGTGGCGTTGTACGTGAACTCGCCGAAGTTCGGGTTGTTCGTCAGAGCCAGGTAGTTGGCGGTGTTCGTCTCGAGGCCCACCGGGAACGGGGCGATCTCGGCGAAGACCGAGCTGGTGGAGTCGTCCCAGGCCATGAGGCCCTGGGCCGGGATGCCGGACTGGACCGTGCCGGTCGAGGAGTTGGCGCCTGCGAGCTTGCGGGCCACCATCGTGTTGCCGTTCGGGCCCCACTTCTTGCCGACGGACGCGTTGAGGCCCGGGAGGTCGCCCAGGGCCTTGGCCTTGACGAGCATCTTGGAGGTGCCGATGGAGCCGGCGGCCATGATGACCTTGTCGTAGGTGACCTCGGTGGTGGAGAGGACGGCGCCGGCGGTGTCGATCTTCTTCAGCGTGAGGATGTAGGAGGAGCCGCTGGGACGGATGCGGGTGACCTCGGTGAGAGGCTTGACGGTGACCTTGCCCGTGGCCAGCGCGGCCTTGAGGTAGGTCTTCGTCAGGGACTTCTTGCCGTAGTTGTTGCCGAAGATGACCTCAGAGGCCAGGGCGGACTTCGGCACGCGGTTGAAGGACTCGAGGCGCATGTAGTCCCAGTCGTACACGTTCGGAACCGTCACCGTGGTGTATCCGGCCTTGGCGTTCTGGGCGGCGGCGGCGCGGGTGAAGAGGTAGTACGTCGAGTTGGCGACCATGTCCGAGGCCGGCTGGGCCACGCCGAGGTTCGTGTTGGCCATCGGGATGTACTTGCTGAAGAACTCGGCCACGTTGATCTGGGGCATGACCTGCTGGACGAACGACTGGCGCGGGGTCACGGCCATGCCGCCGTTGACGAGCGAGCCGCCGCCGAGGCCGACGCCGTGGTAGACCTTCATCTCGGCGAAGCGCTCGATGCCGAGCACGCCGGCGTAGTACGGAACCGTGCGGTTGATCCAGTTGAGGCCGCTCAGGTACATGTACGGCATGTCCGTCTTGGTCTCGAACCACATCGAGCGCTTGTCCGGGTTGTTCATGGGGGAGAAGACGGAGCCGGCGGGGGCGGTCTTGTCCCAGTCCTGGCCCATCTCGATGAGGTCGACAGCCAGGCCCTTCTGAGCCAGGCGCAGGGCAGCCACGGAGCCGCCGTAGCCGGAGCCGATGATGGCGATGCGGGGGGCGGGGGAAAGTACACGGGCAAGCGATGACGCGAGTGACAAAAGAGCTCCACTGGTTTTCATGGTCCGGGAGGCAGGACGCCTTCAGTCCGGAGGGGGATTTGGACACGAAGCCGGGCCGATTCCCTCGGCGGCGGCCATGTGCACTCTGTAAAGATTATCAGGGAACGCTTAGGTTAGCTACCGTAAGGTACGCATTCACAGATTTTCTTCGACGGCCCCCGGGTGGCGTATTCTCCTGCCTGGTTTCCGCGGATTTCCGGGGCTTGCCGGCCTGTCACCCCTCCCCCGGCCCGCTCCCGCTGCCCTCCGTCAGTCGGCTCTCACCGCCCCCTGCGAATCCCCTTCAGCCGTTGTATTTTTTCTGAAGTCGCAGAAGGGAGGCGCGGATTCCGTCGTCGTTCCGGCGGGCAGCGCCGAGGGCGAGGTAGATGCCGGAGGCAAGCAGGCTGTTCTTCCGAATCCAGGACTCGGTGACCAGGGTGGTGCCGTCTCCGAGGTCCTCGAACTCCCAGCGCCAGCGGTGCCCGCCCGGGTGCTCCCACTCGACGAGGCGGTCCTGCTCAAGCCCCGTCACGCGGTTCTTGATGGCGTAGTTCAGCCCGAACATCGTCATGCGAGTGGTGAACGAGTCGCCCAGCGCCAGCGCAGCGGGTCCCTCCACCTCGGCTTTGACGGTCCCGGAGCCGTCTGCCTCGTGGTGGCGGTGCGGGTTCTGGAGGATGGCGAAGAGCTCGGCGGCGGGGGCGCTGACGACAGCCCGGTACGTGAGCACCTGGGGGTCGACGACGACGCGGGTCGGTTCAGAGAATGCAGTCATGCCCCTCAGCCTAGGCTCTGCAGGAGCGGATTCCCTGGGAGCGCTCTGCGGGCGGCTGGGCTCCGCCTGTGCCCCCGGCTTCTTGGGGGCCTGCTCGCCTACGCCCCCGGCTTCTCGGGGGCCTGCTGCTCTACGCCCCCGGTTTCTCGGGGGCCCACTCGCCTACGCCTCCGGTTTCTCGGGGGTGCTACAGTCTGGCCCCCCGGATATTCC
>JAGLBH010000163.1:0-270 GCA_018260285.1 Arthrobacter sp.
GGCTTCGCGAACCTGCTCGACCAGGGCGTCCAGGGTGACCTGCTCGCCGAGTTCCGTCACGGCCGACCCCGCGAGGGGCAGGGCGAGCACCAGGCGCCGCGCGTCGTCGCCGTAGGCCTTGTCCAGGGACGTGGCGTACTCGGCCATCGCGGTCGCCGCATTCTCGAGGTACCCGCGGTCCCCAGCGGTCACCGGGCGCTCGAACGCACCCACCCAGCTGGAGGGCTGGGTGGTGGTGAGGGAAACGACGACGACGCCGGGCAGCGTGCG
>JAGLBH010000163.1:280-3968 GCA_018260285.1 Arthrobacter sp.
GAACGAACTCGGAGGCGGCGAGCGCCGTGCCCTCGTCGTCGCCCAGGTTCTTCTTGAGGGCCGGGACGTTCACGGTGGCATACCGGTAGAGGGTGGAAGCCGTGAACTCGACGGTGCCGATCATGTCAGCGCCCTGTTCGTCGTCAGGACGCAGGTCGTCGACTGCCGTGAAGTAGTCGAACTCCGGGTTGTTCTCGTGAACGCTGATGGAGTGAGCCACCTGGACGGCCGCGTCCACGTTGAGGTCCGCTGCGTCGGCCAGCATGCGGCCGAAGAGGGAGACGTCGATCGCGTGGTCGCCCTTGAGAGCCTCCTTCGCGGCCTTCTTGGCCTCCGCTGAGGAGAACGACCCCTGGTGCTCGACGGCGAGATCCGCCAGCTTCTCCAGCTGGAAGGTCCCGATGAAGACCAGGTACTTGGTCTCCTCGGGCTTAGGCTCTTCGCCCTTCTTGGACTTGGGCACCTCGGGCTTGAGGCCGGCTGCCTGGAGGGCCTGGAGCGCCCAGGCGAAGGCGGTGTCGGCGTCGACTTCCGTCTTGCGGAGGATCGCCTGCTGGAGCACCGTGGGGGAGTCCTTGGTGCGCAGCCCCAGGCGGTCAGCGGAGATGTTCTCGCGCATGTCCTCCCGGACCGCGCGCTTGAACGCCTGGCTGGAGACGCGCTGGCGCGAGACCCCGCCGAAGATGGCGGACTTGGGGCTGCCCGTCTCGTCCCGGTTGATGTTGTTCGGGGGGAGGGTCTGGAGGACGTGGACGTCGATGTACAGGGCGTTGCTCATGATGGGCTCCTATGCCTTGGTTTCTGAGGTGGGAGTGGAAAGACGGGTGGACGAGAGTCGGGAGAAATCGCGGGCCCACTGAAGCTGGGCGGACTTCCGGGTGCGCGGGTTCAGGAACCAGACGATCTGGCCGGCAAAGGCCGCGTAGTCGAACCCGATGCGCTCCGAGCGGAGCATGCGGATGAGGGCTCCCAGGTGGTGCTGGAACTCCTTGCTCGAGGACGCGGTCACGAGGGCATTGAGGCGACGCCGGACCCCCTTGGAGGCGCCTTCCCGCTCACGCTCCTTCATCTGACAGAGCGAAAGGAGCGCTTTCCCGAAACTCTCCCCGGGCACGTGCATGGGGGCTGTCTGGGACTGCTGGTGAAGGGCATACGAGGTGAGGGCGATGTGGACGGCCCACTCCTCGACGGAGGCGGACCCCCTCGGCTCGTAGCGGCTTTCCACCTCCTCCATGGTCAGGTCCCAGATGCGGGGATCGGTTCCGGGGTCGCGCCCCAGTGACTGCCGCAGGGCCGCGAGAGTGCGGACGCCCAAGGGGTCACGTTTCAGATAGAGGTCTTGCAGCGTGCTGACTTTGGGAGCAATGAGAGACGGTACAGACGTCATGCGGCATCTCCTTTCGTGTGTGCTGTTGTCGATAAAAGGTTCTTGTGAAGAATGGAGCTGAGGTGGTTGAGGGCGTCCAGGGCGCTTGTCTCCTTGCCCGTCTCTGGGTTCACGCGGCCCACGAAGGCGCGGGGGCCGAGCTTGAGGATCTCAGCCTCGGCCGCCCGGATCAGGAGTGTGAAGAGCGTCTTCTTCCACCGGGTGATCTCCTGGTCCAGGACGGCAAGATCCAGCCCCTGGAGCCACTCCCGGAAGAGGGGGTCCACGCTGAAGTAGAGGGCCTTCTCCACAGTGGCTGACGCTTCCACCCCGGAGGCTCCTGCGGCTTCGCGGGCGTCCTTCATCCGGTAGCCCACCTGCTTGATCATGAAGGTGGTCAGCCGGGCCAGGTCTACGACCGCTGTCTGGGCTGCGGCGTTCTCCGGCAGCAGGAGCTGCGATTCGAAGGAGACCCGGTCCGAGTACATGTCCGTGATGATGGCGTCCTGGGTGCCGTAGGCCAGGCCCACGGTCTCAATGAGGAGGGGCTTCTTCGGCGGAAGCACATCTGCGTGCACGAGGGCGATTGCCTGCTCAAGCAGCTTGGCCTGCGGAACCCGCTCCTGGCCCTTGATGGGGTCCGTTCCCGGGTTCGCCAGGATCGAGTCGATCCGCTGCCAGGCCGCTCGGCTGGGGTCGTGTGACTTGGGCATGAAGACGGGCCCCGGCACCTTGAGCACCTTCGCCTGTGCCTCGCTGTTCCTCCAGAAGGAGGCCGGCTCGAGCTTCTCCTTGCCGTAGGGAGCCAGACGGTCTCCGTTGGTGATGAGGACACCGTCCACTGCCCCGTCTGCGGCAACGCGCAGCCGGATGCGACGGGAGGGCCAGGTGTAGAGGTCCGAGTCGCCCACGGGAGCGGCCCCTTCCTCGCGGCTTGGGGCCCCCGTGAGGACCTCGTCCCGTTCCCAGAGGGCCTTGTCCTCGTCGTCGTCCGCCTGGAAACGGGTGTTGAGCATGACCGTCTCAAAGAGGTTCTTGCCGATGATCTGGAAGCCTCCCAGCCGCCCCGCCCACCCGGTGCCGATCGGGTAGCCGCGGCCCCCCTTGCCCCGGGGGTCGTCGACGGCGGCGGGCTTGATCCCGGAGACGTCGAAGGCCATCGTGTGGATGAGCCACAGGGCGGCCTCGGATGGCGCCATGCGCGCGGCTGCAGCCCCGAACCGGGAGGAGAAGTGCTTCTCGCCGTTGGGCACCGTGGAGAGGAGCGCCGCCGGAGGAAGGTAGTCGTTCCGGGCCGTCTCCAGGCCGGGGGCCTGCATGAAGGGCCGCTCGGGGTGGAACAGGTCGAAGCGGTCCGCCCACTGCTCGCGGTAGGCCTCGATCTCCTCCATCGGAAAACGCCCCTCGGAGTAGACCCTCGTCCAGGTCTCGAGGGGGTCAGCCCCCTCCTCAGGCTCGACAGCCTGGCGCAGGATCGTGGAAAGGATGCGCCTCACGGCGAAGGGCATCGTCGGAACCTCGCCCTCCAGGTACGCGTACGTGTGCGCGTTCCTGAAGAAGTCGTCCAGCGAGACGAGCCGTGAAGCCTTGCCGTCGTTGACGGGTATCCAGTCCTCCGTCCACAGATCGAAGGTGTGTCTGGCAGTGTCAAGCATGGTCTGGCCTTTCTGTTGGCTCGGCGGTCGCGGTGAGGCCGAGGACTGGGCTGTAGCGAAGTGTGAAGTCGCCCAAGCGGGCGGTGAGGGTTGAGTCCATGCGGAGCACGAGCTCTCCCCGGAGCAGACGGTGGGCATGGACGAAGGGGACACCTTGGGCCTCGAGCTCGTCGAGGATGCTCCGGATGCGGTGGTCCCGCGCGTCCGCATCCTGGAGTGATCTCGTGACCACCTTCTGGGGCAGCCGGATCCGATCCTTCGCGAGCTCGCGGGCCTGCGGCCAGGTGAGTTCAGCGTGTTCCGTGAGGCAGGCGTCTGCCAAGGAGCTGTCTTCTCGAACAGAGGAGAAAGTCCCGTGCTCCTCTTTGAGGAGTATCACCTCGAAGGACTCTTCGGCGTCTCGCACCCGGGCAGCGTCGAAGGCCTCTTGCTCCGTCCAGGCGTTTTTGCGCATCAGTGCTTCCCGGGAGCCGACGTCTGGCATAGGTCCAGTTGTCAGTGAGGCTTTGGGCCCGCAGAGGGATGCCGACTGGGCGAGCTCCACCCGCCCGCCGAACCGTTTGGCATCGTTCGTCCGGATCTGTGTCCAATCCAGCCCCCCGGCGCGCTGGGCGGCGGGATCCTCGGAATAAGCGCGGCGCACGAGCACATCCGCGTCATGGGGCAG
>JAGLBH010000164.1 GCA_018260285.1 Arthrobacter sp.
GCCTGCTCGCGCATGGCCTTCATGAAGGCGAACGGCCCGCAGAGGAAGACGTGCGCATCGGCGGTCACTCCGAGGTCTGCCAGGCTGATCTTCTCGTCCGTGTGAACCGTCTCGGAGGATCCCAGGGCGGCTGCGGCATCGTCCGACGCCGCGCCTTCGGCGGCCTCTCCGCGGAGGAACCAGTCCACGGAGGCGTTCTCCAGCGCGGCCACCGCGCCCTGAACCTGCTCGCGCCGGGCCACGGTCGCCAGGGACTGGTTGGCGTGGATGACCTTCACCGCACGGGCGCTGCCCTCGTGCTTCAGCGCGCAGAGCACGCCGGACGCCGTCGTGATCCCGATGCCGGCGGTGATGAGGGCCAGCGGCCGCCCGTCGTCCTCGGGGAGGGCGTTGAGGCCGAAGGGCGGGGAGACCTCGAGGACGTCGCCCACGGCGAGGCGGGAGTGCATCACGGGGGAGATCTCTCCGCCCTCGTCCAGCTTGACGGTGATGACGCGGTGCTCGGTAGAGGCCGGGCTGCAGGAGAGGGAGAACTGGCGCGGCTGGAGGAGGCCGTCCTCGGTCTCGAGGCGGACCGTCACGTACTGGCCCGGCTTGCCCGGGGCCACGGGGGCGTCCGAGGCGGGCACGAGCTCGAAGGTCTTGGCGGTGGGGGTGTCCTCGGCGATGGAGGCGACCTTCCACGGCGTGTAGCCCCCGCCCGCGGGCACCGAGTCGTAGAGGCCCTTCTCCAGGGCGATGAGCGCGTTGGCCATGAGCCAGTAGACCTCTTCCCAGGCGGCGGCGACCTCGGGGGTCACAGCCTCGCCGAGAACCTCGACGATGGCCGCGAAGAGGTTGTCGTGGACAATCTGGTACTGGTCCGGGCGCACGTCGAGGGAGGCGTGCTTGTGGGCGATGCGCGCGAGCAGCTCCTCCGGCAGGGAGTCCGGGTGCTCCAGGAGCCACGTGGCAAAGCGCGCGATGCTGCCCGCGAGGGCCTCCGGCTGGGAGCCGTTGCGCTGGTTGGCCCGGGAGAAGGTTCCCTCGAGCAGCTCGGGGTGGGCCTCGAACATCTTGCCGTAGAAGATCGGGGTGATCTGGCCGATGTGCGCGCCGATGACGGGGAGGGTCGCCTCGACGACGGGGCGGTTCTGGGCGGAGAGCATGGAGTCATCCTTTCGTTGCATCTTATATGCAAGATTGAGTGTACTCCTTCTCTACGCCGCGTAGAAGAGTGCGTCTAGGCCCTGCCGGGAAGCTCTGGCATCCCCAGGCTCACGGGCCCCCGCCCTGCGGCCGTGTCCGCGACGACGACGCCGTCGAGCGCCGCGTAGAAGGCCTCGCGCGCGGTGTTGAGCGCAGCCCTCAGCTCGCATCCCCCGATGAGCGGGCAGACCTGGGCCGGATGCCCCTCTGGGGTCCGCCGGACGCAGTCCGCCACGTCGTCGCGCTCGTCGACGGCCCGGAGGATCTGCCCCGCCGTCGCGGCCCGGCCGGCGGGAGTGAGGCTCGAGCCGCCCTGGCGGCCCCGCCGGACGTCGAGCAGCCCCATGTCCCGCAGGCGCAGCACGGCCTTGCTCACGTGGTTGTAGGGCAGCCCCACGCTCTCCGCGAGCTCGCGGCTCGTCTGCGGCTCGCGCTGAGCCAGGGCGATGATGATCCGCAGGCAGAGATCTCCGAAGGCTGTGATCTTCACGGGCGGCTCCTTGAGTGCGCTGCGAGTGGGGCAGAGGAAAAACGACGACGACGGGCCCGCGTGGTGCGGAAGCCCGTCGTCGTCGGCGACTCTCTGAGGGAGAGGCCTGTCAGCGGCTATGCGCTGCGGACGATCTCCAGGACGCGATCGCGGATCGGGGCGAAGGTCGCCTCGTCCCGGCCCTCGCCGTTGAAGCGGAGGAAGGGCTCCGTGTTGGACGGGCGGAGGTTGATCCACCAGGCGCCGTCGGCGGAGGTGAACGTGGTGCCGTCCAGCTCGTCGGTGGTCACAGCCACGCCGTTGTACTCCGGGGTGAGCTCAGCCTTGACGCGCTCGACGGCCCCCGCCTTGTCCTCGACCTTGGAGTTGATCTCGCCCGAGGAGAAGTAGGGCTCGTACTCGTCGGCCAGCTCGGAGAGCGGGCGGTCCTGCTCGCCGAGGGCTGCGAGGACGTGCATCGCCGCGAGCATGCCCGTGTCGGCGTTGAAGAAGTCGCGGAAGTAGTAGTGAGCGGAGTGCTCGCCGCCGAAGACCGCGTTCTCCTTGGCCATCTGGGCCTTGATGAACGAGTGGCCCACGCGGGTGCGCACAGCCCGGCCGCCGTCGTGCTCGATGAGCTCGGGGACGGCCTTCGAGGTGATGAGGTTGTGGATGATGACCGGAGTCTCCTCGCCGCCTTCCTTGGCGCGTGCGATCTCGCGGCGTGCCACCATGGCGGTCACAGCTGAGGGGGAGACGGGGTCGCCCTTCTCGTCGATGACGAAGCAGCGGTCCGCGTCGCCGTCGAACGCGATGCCGATGTCCGCGCCGTGCTCGACGACGGCCTTCTGCAGGTCGCGGAGGTTCTCGGCCTCCAGCGGGTTGGCGGGGTGGTTCGGGAACGTGCCGTCCAGCTCGAAGTAGAGCGGCTCGATCGTCAGCGGCAGCGGCGGGAGGGTGGTCTCCCCGAGGACCGCCGGGGTGGTCATGCCGGCCATGCCGTTGCCGGCGTCGACCACGACCTTGAGCGGGCGGATGCCGTCGAGGTTGACGAGGTTGCGCAGGAAGCGCGCGTAGCCGTCGAGAACGTCCTCTTCGCGCTCCGTGCCCTGCTCTGCCTCGGGGAGGGCGGGGATGCCGTTCGCGAGGTACTCCTGGGCCTTGTCGCGGACGTCGAAGAGGCCGGACTCGGAGGAGATGGGCACGGCGCCTGCGAGGGACATCTTCATGCCGTTGTACTCAGCCGGGTTGTGGCTGGCCGTGAAGGTGACGCCGGCGGAGTCGTTGACGCCGCAGGCGTAGTAGAGCTCGTCCGTGGAGATGAGCCCCACATAGACGGCGTTGGCGCCGCGCGCGCGTGCGCCCTTGCCGAAGGCGAGGGCGAACTCGGGGGAGGAGGGGCGCATGTCGCCTCCGATCAGCACGTCCTTGCCGGAGAGTCCGACGACGTCGACGAACGCCGCGCCGACAGCCTCGACGGTCTCGGCAGTAATGGTTTCGCCGACGATGCCGCGCACGTCGTAGGCCTTGAATGAGGATGAAAGATCGATAGTCACCTCTGCAGTTTATCCCGACCTTCCTCTGTGCATCCTTAGAGTGTCCGCCCCTCTTGCCATACTCAGGGGTATGGACATCGAGACGGAACCCCGCACCCAGGACTTCGACCGCGCGCTCAGCGCCCTCCGCGATCTCACCGGAAACCCGGACGCCCAGTTCCACGAGGGGCAGTGGGAGGCCATCCGCGCGCTCGTCGTGGAGCGGCGCCGTGCCCTCGTTGTCCAGCGGACCGGCTGGGGCAAGTCTGCGGTGTACTTCGTGGCCTCCAAGATGCTGCGGGACGCGGGGGCGGGCGCCTCCATCATCGTCTCGCCGCTGCTGGCGCTCATGCGGGACCAGATCGAGGCGGCTCGCCGCGCGGGCATCCGGGCAGAGGCCATCAACTCGGCCAACTCGGTGGAGTGGCCGGAGATCGCCGAGCGGCTGCGGACCGGCCAGGTGGACGTGCTCCTCATCTCGCCCGAGCGGCTCAACAACCCCTCCTTCCGGGACGGCGTTCTGCCGCAGCTGCTCGCCTCGACCGGTCTCATGGTCATCGACGAGGCCCACTGCATCTCCGACTGGGGCCACGACTTCCGGCCGGACTACCGCCGGATCCGGGACGTCATCGCCTCCATGCCTCCCGGCCTTCCGGTCCTGGCGACGACGGCGACCGCCAACGAGCGCGTCGTGACGGACGTCGTCGAGCAGCTCGGGGCCGGGGCCGGCGGCGGGGACGTCCTGACGATCCGCGGGCCGCTCTCG
>JAGLBH010000165.1:0-3604 GCA_018260285.1 Arthrobacter sp.
GCAGCGTAGTGGGCGGGTGTCACCTGGGTGAAGCGCTCGAGGGACGCCTCCCAGTCGGCCAGCAGGTCGCGGGCCCGCTGGGAGTCGGTCAGACGGGCGTGCTCCTCGACGAGAGCCTTGAGGCGGTCTGCGTCCTCGACCGGCCCCAGGAGCAGCTCCCCCTGAGCCAGGGACTGCACGTTGAAGAGCGCCTCGTCGGCGTCGAGCACGAAGGCCTGCCCCCCGGAGAAGCCCGCGCCGAAGTTCCGGCCCGTGCGCCCCAGGATGACGGCGGTGCCGCCGGTCATGTACTCGCAGCCGTGGTCCCCGATGCCCTCGACCACCGCGGTGGCGCCCGAGTTGCGGACGAGGAAGCGCTCCCCCACCTGCCCGGAGATGAACATCTGGCCGCTTGTCGCGCCATAGCCCACCACATTGCCCGCCACGACGTTCTCGGCGGCGACGAAGCCCGGCGCGCCCTCCGGCCGGACGATGATCCGACCGCCGGAGAGGCCCTTGCCCGCGTAGTCGTTGGAGTCGCCTGTCAGGGTGATCGTGACTCCGGCAGGGAGGAAGGCCCCGAGGGACTGGCCGGCCTGCCCGTGGAGGCGGATCTGGATGAGGTCCTGAGGAGCCTCGTCGGCGCCGAAGGTCTTGGTCACCGTGTGGCCGAGCATCGTTCCCACGGAACGGTCCGTGTTGACCACGGGCGAGTCGATTGTCACGGGCGTCCGGTGCGCGAGCGCATCCTGGGCGGCTGCGATGAACGAGTGGTCGATATGGCTCTCGAGCTCGTGGTCCTGCGTGCGCGAGTTCTTGAGCGACTGACCCGGATCCGCGTCCGGCACGGTGAGAATCCCGGAGAGGTCCAGGCCCTCTGTCTTGTAGTGGTCCAGCGCTGGCACGAGGTTGAGGCGCTCCGTGCGGCCGATCGCCTCGTCGAGCGAGCGGTAGCCCAGGGCGGCCAGATGCTCGCGCACCTCTTCCGCGATGAACTCGAAGAAGTTCACGACATGCTCTGCCTTGCCGGTGAACCGCGCGCGGAGCTCCGGGTTCTGGGTGGCGACGCCGACCGGGCACGTGTCCAGGTGGCACACGCGCATCATGATGCAGCCTGAGACGACGAGCGGCGCCGTCGCGAACCCGAACTCCTCGGCTCCGAGCAGCGCGGCGATAACCACGTCCCGCCCCGTCTTGAACTGGCCGTCCACCTGGACGACGACGCGGTCCCGCAGACCATTGAGCAGCAGGGTCTGCTGGGTCTCAGCCAGGCCGAGCTCCCAGGGCGCTCCCGCGTGCTTGAGCGAGTTCATCGGTGAGGCGCCCGTTCCGCCGTCGTGCCCGGAGACGAGCACCACGTCCGCCTTCGCCTTCGTCACGCCGGCGGCCACCGTGCCGATGCCCACCTCGGAGACGAGCTTGACGTGAACTCGCGCGGAGGGGTTGGCCCGCTTGCAGTCGTAGATGAGCTGCGCGAGGTCCTCGATCGAGTAGATGTCGTGGTGCGGCGGCGGGGAGATGAGCCCCACGCCCGGAGTCGAGTGGCGCGTCTTCGCCACCCAGGGGTAGACCTTGTTGGCCATGAGCTGGCCGCCCTCGCCCGGCTTGGCGCCCTGCGCGAGCTTGATCTGGATGTCCTCTGCATGGGTCAGGTACATGCTCGTCACGCCGAATCGGCCCGAGGCCACCTGCTTGATGGCGCTGCGCCGCTCCGGGTCCAGGAGTCGCTCCAGATCCTCGCCGCCCTCGCCCGTGTTGGACTTGGCGCCGAGGCGGTTCATCGCGATGGCCAGCGTCTCATGCGCTTCCTTCGAGATGGACCCGTAGCTCATCGCCCCTGTGGAGAAGCGCTTGACGATCGAGCTCACCGGCTCCACCTCGTCGAGCGGCACGGGCTCGCGGTCCGTCGCGAACCCGATGAGGCCGCGCAGCGTCTTCAGCTCGTGGGACTGCTCGTCGATGGCCTGCGTGTACTTCTTGAAGATGTCGTACCGGCGCTCGCGGGTGGAGTGCTGCAGGCGGAAGATGTTCTCCGGGCTGAAGAGGTGAGGCGGGCCTTCGCGGCGCCACTGGTACTCGCCGCCGATCTCCAGCGGGCGGTGGGTGTCCGACACCCCGTCGAGGGGGTAGGCCTTCTCGTGCCGGGCCGCCGTCTCCTGGGCGATGACGTCGAGGCCGACCCCGGAGAGCTGTGAGACCGTCCCGTGGAAGAACTCGTCCACGAGGGCCTGGCTCAGGCCGAGAGCCTCAAAGGTCTGGGCTCCCATGTAGGAGGAGACCGTGGAGATGCCCATCTTGGACATGATCTTCAAGACGCCCTTGCCCAGCGCGTAGATGAGGTTCTTGACGGCCTGCTCTTCGGTGACGCCCGTGATCTCCCCGCTGCGGACCAGCTCCTCGGCCGACTCCATCGCGAGGTACGGGTTGACCGCCGAGGCGCCGTAGCCGATGAGCAGCGCGGCGTGGTGCACCTCGCGCACGTCGCCGGCCTCGACCACGAGAGAGATCTTCGTCCGGTTGGCGCTCTTGAGGAGGTGGTGGTGCACTGAGGAGCACAGGAGGAGGGTGGGGATGGGGGCCCACTGCGCGTTGGAGTCGCGGTCGGAGAGGATGATGAACTCGACGCCGCGGTTGATGGCGCCGGAGACCTTCTCGTTGATCTCCCGCAGCCGAGCGCGCAGCTCCGCCTCTCCCCCGGCCGGGCGGTACAGGCCGCGCACGGTGAGGCTGCGCTTGCGCCCGTCCTCGTCCGTCTGGGCGGCGATCTTGGCGAGCTGGTCGTTGTCCAGGATGGGGAAGTCCAGCTGAATCTGCCGAGTCTCCTGCTGGCGCCTCGAGAGCAGGTTGCCGTCCGGTCCGATGGCCGTCTTCATGCTCGTGACGAGCTCTTCGCGGATCGAGTCAAGCGGCGGGTTGGTGACCTGCGCGAAGCTCTGGACGAAGTAGTCGAAGAGCAGGCGGGGGCGCTTGGAGAGCACGGCGATCGGGGTGTCGGATCCCATGGCGCCCAGCGGCTCAGCGCCCGTGGCGGCCATCGGCCCGACGAGAAGCCGCAGCTCCTCCACGGTGAAGCCGAAGGTCTGCTGGCGGCGGACGATCGACTCGAGCGAGGAGACCACGTGCTCGCGGTCCGGAAGCTCCGAGAGGGCCACGGAGTTCTCAGCGGCCCACTGGGCCCAGGGCTGCGAGGAGGCGATCTCATCCTTGACTTCGGAGTCCGGGATGATCCGCCCGGCCTCGGTGTCCACGAGGAACATGGTTCCCGGGGAGACGCGTCCCTTCTGGACCACGTGCTCGGGCTCCACAGCGACGACGCCGACCTCTGAGGCGAGGACCACCAGCCCGTCGTCGGTGACCCAGTAGCGGGCCGGCCGCAGGCCGTTGCGGTCCAGGACGGCACCCACGAGGCGGCCGTCCGTGAAGGAGATCGCCGCCGGACCGTCCCATGGCTCCATGAGCATCGAGTGGTACTCGTAGAACGCCCGGCGCTCAGGGGACATCGTCCGGTGGTTCTCCCAGGCCTCGGGAACCATCATCATGATGGCCTCCGTGATGGGGCGCCCGGCCAGCGTGAGCAGCTCGGCCACCTCGTCGAAGGAGGCGGAGTCCGAGGCTCCCGGAGTGC
>JAGLBH010000165.1:3614-3919 GCA_018260285.1 Arthrobacter sp.
CAGATCGGGAAGAGCTCCTCCGGGACGTCCCCGAGGAGGGGCGAGTCCATGAGGGACTGCCGGGCACGCATCCAGTTGCGGTTGCCCTTGATCGTGTTGATCTCCCCGTTGTGGGCGATCTGCCGGAACGGCTGGGCGAGGGGCCAGCTCGGGAACGTGTTCGTGGAGAAGCGGGAGTGGACGATCCCGAGGCGGGTCACGAAGCGCTCGTCCGTGAGGTCCGGGAAGAAGTCGCCCAGCTGCGCAGTGGTCAGCATGCCCTTGTAGACGATGGTCTCCGAGGAGAAGGACGGGAAGTACACCCC